>CBDUOF010000019.1:0-27131 GCA_965368765.1 uncultured Anaerolineae bacterium
GCGTTGTGATCCGCATCAAACAAAAATTCCCACTTGCTGCTGTTAATACCAAACTTGTTTACTTCAGTGTCAAAATCAAACATCATCCTTTCTCCGAAAATAAGACTTCGGCAGGTTCTAAAAGGGTTCAGCACAACTTTAAAACCTGCTAGAAGCAGTTGCTGCTAAAATTCATTGCTGGCCGCCCAGGGATAAGCGGCGACCGCTTCGGCAGCCGCCCGTATCTCAGGGTCGGCAGCGTAAACGCCGTGCTTTTCTGGCGGCAGCAATTTTGCCACCTGCTGCATTATCTCATGGCCAATGGCGTCCAGTTGTTCCCGCCGCTCACGCCCACGTCCGCTTACCTTAAATGGACCAAATGGTTGACCAATGCGCACAGTCAGCCGGGCCCGCCGACCGCGCCGCAAAGCCGTAAAAATATCTGTCATCCCCATAATGCCAACGGGCAGAAGGGGCACGCCTGTGCGCGTCGCCACGTAAGCAGTTCCAGGGCGAGGGGGCCGCAATACCTGTGCCCACGCCCCGCCTTCCGGGAAGATGCCCAGAACGCCATTTTGTTGCATCACATATTCGGCCGCTTTTAGCGCATAGCGCGAACTGGTGCCGCGTAGCACCGGGTAAACCTTCCAAACTTCAGGGATTAGTTTGGCCAGGGGCGGCGCTGTTGGTCGTTGCGTCCCGGCAAAAAATTCCAGGGGGAAGGGGAGCGCAGCAATCACGGCTACCGGGTCGGCATAATCAAAATGGTTACCCACGACGATGAAAGGACCCTTGGCAGGAATATTTTTCCTGCCAAGCACCTCAAATTGGGTCAAGGTCTTTAAGGTGAGACGCGCCACTCTCCGTAAAAAGCGACGCAGCGTGTGTCGATGCGGGTAACGAAATTCAGCGGGGACAGAGACCATGCGCAGAGTGTAATGGAAGTGTTGGGGGAGAGCAAAGAAATGGTTAATAGCGAATTGTGAATGATTAGTTGGGAATGAAAGCCTTTACTCATTGCCGACCAGCTGATCACTGAATCTGGACGCATCGGTTTCCGCCGCCATTATTGGATTGAACAAGGCCAGCGGGCCGCCACCCACGTTGATGAGGAGTTGGTTGTTTGAAACGGCCGTTATCCACATATCACTTGCCACCGGGGTACGCGAGCCACCTTCAAACAGCCGCGTCAAAGAATTTTGGTTCATGTCGAGAGCAAAAACGGTAAGCGTACCGTTTACCCCACTGCCAATACTGGCCGCCAGATACGGTTGGTCGTCAATCATGTGCAGCGTCACATTGCCTTCAAACTGCCCGGCGTAGGAACGCTGCCACTGCACGGCGCCATCGGCCTCAAACTGGATAAGGCGCCGGTCGGCCACGTCAGCATGGGCCAGCAGCAAACGGCCGTCTGGCAATGGCAGCAAATCTCCCCGACTGACGGTCGCAACTGGCAGCTGATAAACCAGGTCAGGCGTGGCGGGGCCGCGGGTCAAATCGAGCCGATAGAGGCCCTCACGCGCGTAAAGCCAGAGCGCGTTTTCAGTCGCAGCGAGCTTGCCGCTCAACTCGGCAACAGGCGTGGCCTGCTCGAGATTAATTTGCCACATACGGCCGTTATTCCCATCGGTCGTCAGGTAAAGTGCGTCATCGGTTAAGTGCCAATCCAAAATGCGACTCTCCAGCGGGATTGTCCAGGCTGAGTCGCCCGTCGCCGAAACGGCCGTGATCTCGGTACGGGTTGCGGCCAATACAGCGCCATCGGGCAAGGGCAGCAGAGAGACAGCACCGTTAAGCGGCAGGCTGCGCTGCCATTGTTGGGTGAGATCGGGCAGGTGGTATGCAGCCAGCGTGTCGCTGCTGCTTTCGGCAATAAAAAGCTGATCGCCGTTTTCGGACACCAGGGCCACATCCACTTTTTCCAGGCCAAAGTCAAGGGGGTCGGCACGGCCATCGGCCAAATGAACCCGCAGCAGTTGCCCTGCTTCTAAAATGAGAAAGCTGTCGTCATTTATCTGGCCAATGGGCTGCACGTTTGGGTTGGCAAACGGCCGTACCCAGCTGACCCCCGGAATTGCGCCCACCCGCGCTGCCCAAATCTGCTGCGATGGCCAGAGCCAGCCCTGCGTCGTGGGATCTTCTGGCCAGTAGCCGGTCAGCGTTTGGTAAGGCGCCTGGGTGCGGATTTCAAAATGGAGATGGGCAGAGCCACGCGGCTGGCCAATTTCCCCCACCTTTTCGCCACGTTCAACACAGGTGCCCGGCGCAAGCACCACGCTGTCGGGATCAAGGTGGCCGTAGAAGGAAAAGATGATTCGGCCGTCGGCAAAGGTATGCTGTACGATGAGTACGCCCTGATCGCGCCCCCAGCCCAGCGGTTGGGCATAGGTAACAAAGCCATGACCGACGCTGTAAACGGGCGTGCCTAAATTGGATTGCCCGGACAGCCCGCCCCAATCTTCCCCGGCATGGAACTTATCAAACCGGGAACGAAAAACACCAAAGTCGCCACCTCCCCGGCCAACGTTCGCCGCATCTGGGGGATTGATGGGAAAATCAAGCAGATCCACCAGTCCGCAGGGCGCGTTACCACTGGGCGCTGGTTCACTTAGCTGCAAGCTGCGCAAATCGCCAGAAACGGTAAGGGGAACGGCCGTTGCCGTGGGTGTCGGTGCAGGCGTTGCGGTGTTGGAGGGCGTAGGGATTGGCGTTTGGCTAGGAACAGCGGTTGGCACTGGTGTAACGGTCAGTGTAGGCGTGGCTGCCTGGGTTGCGACGCTGGCAAGCGGCGTACTGTCTGCGGTGCCATTGGTGCAGGCGACCATGATTAGTAGACCCACGGTGAGCCACACGATATGCCATTTTAATGATAGGTGCCTTCTCATCAGGAGATTTTAGCGGGTCTGGAAATGGATCCTAGGTGCGTTGGCATAGTCTCACTCACTGTTTAGGTTTCACCAGGCTTGCGAAATTTGCGCCAGAGAAGGAAAATAAAACCCGTGGCCACACCGATGGGAAGCCAGGTCAGGATGAAGCGCAGTACCTTAAAGCGCCGCAAAATCATCTCTCGATCGTTGATGTGCGGGAAGGGCACGTCTGGCACCGGCACATTCAAAAAAGCACACAGCGGTTCCCAGCCATCTTTAACCTGAAAGATGAGCAGTTTTTCGGCTGGCACGTGCTGCTTCACCTCGTTTGTGTGCCGATGAAAGCGCTGGATGGCGAAAGGGCGGTCGGGAAAACGGCCGTCAAAAATCTTCTGCCAGACCAGTTGCTCCTGCAGATCAATAAATTTGGCCAGCACGGGAAATATTTTGGGAACCCAAACAGGATAATTATTGACTGCCCCGTAAATTGTTTCGGCTGTGCTGTCGTACCAGCGTTCTGCATCACGCACGGTGTGGATCACTTTCGCATCTGGGTAAGCGTCTAGCAGTTCACGGTAAAAGACGCTGGCTGGGAAGTCCACGGTGGCCTGAAAACTGCCAAAGATATCTTCCCAGGGGACGTTTTCGCCATGCCCAATTTTGTACCACATGTTGATGTGAGACGGCCGTTTAATCACTGCTTCCATGTGGTAGCACGGGCCAAAGCCCACGATTTCTAATGCCGCCTTCAGCGATAGCGTCCCTGTACGGCCAAAGCCAGAACCAATAATTTTCATCATTCCTCTTTCATCGGGAAATGATCGCCTGCAGATTTTCTGTACAAGGAATACGCATCTGCAGGCTTCATCATTACCAAACATTGATTTGCTTAAATTGCTCGGCATAAGTCATGCCAATCATCTCACCCGGCTTTTTGTCCAGCGCTTTCATCCAGTCCAGATTGGCCTCACCGTCGGGGAACTGACTTTTATGGGCCAGTGAGGCAGCAATTTTTTGTGGGTAAACGGCCGTGACATCCACCACTACATCAGGCTCCCGGTCCGTACTAAACAGGAACACCCGTGACAAACAGCCCAACCCAGCTCCCACCTCATTGAGCTGGGCCGGATGGTAAAGCGGCATTTTGGCGGGCATGTATGCATCCAGCGCCGCCTGCCCCGCCGCCCGATGGTCGGGGTGAATTTGCCCGGTCCAGTACGGATCAAACGTCAGCAGCGTGTCGGCCTGGCTAAGGCGATAGAGGCGAGCAATATCTGCGCGGAGACCCAGATCAGGCAGCAGTTCACCGTCTGGTCGCCCCAGGTTAAACGTGTGGGCAATGCCCAACAGCTTGGCGGCAGCTTCTGTCTCTTTCAGGCGAGCCGCCGCCAACTGGGGCCGATTGAATTGGCTATCATTTGTACCAATGTCGCCCAGCGTGCAGTTCACCGAAAAGATGTCGACACCACGCTGTGCCAGTTGCAGTATCGTGCCACCGCACATCGTCTCCAAATCATCGGGATGCGCCGCTACCACAATTAACCGCTTCGTGTCGTTAAATGATCCTAATCCTTTGTAATCTGCCATACGCTTTCCCTATTGAACGGCCGTAAAATTTGCAGGCTCAACTGGCAGCAATGGTATAGCCCTGGGCCAACTTGAACAAATAAAACAGCCCACCAGGTTGGCGAGCTGTTTTGAACGGCGCGAACCAGGTTCGCCGGTCATTGATGTTTTGTGGTGATTAAACGGCCGTTCCTACCCCAACGTGCCGTTCATACCAACCTAAAATGGGTAAGCGCTGCACCTGCGGCACGCCACCACCAATATCGCGGCGGTACTGTGCCCCGGCAAAGTTGATTTGCGCCACACCCCGGTAAGCTCGTTTGAGCGCACAGGGGAGGCTGTCGGCAACGGCCGTAACGGCCAACACTCTGCCACGTGAGGTAACAAGTCGCCCGTTTTCGCACGCCGTCCCGTGATGAAACAGCGCCGTGTGTGGCAGCGCACGCGCCAGCTTCGTTCCAGAGATCGGCAGGCCCACGGGGAACTGCTCAGCTGGATAGCTGGGCGAGGCCATCATGACGGCTGCGGCGGCGCCATCCCGCATTCGCACATCTGCCTGGCTAAGCCTGCCAGCGATGCAAGCCAGCATCGCTTCGACCAGGTCAGATTCCATGAGCGTCATCAGCACCAGGGCTTCCGGGTTGCCAAAGCGGCAGTTGAACTCCAGCACCTGTACGCCACGCTCGGTGAGCATCAACCCGGCAAACAACACGCCCACATAGGGGGTACCTTCAGCCGCCATGCCGTCAATCGTGGGCTGGATGATGCGTTTCATCACTTGCGCCACAAAATTTGGGGCTAAGTCTGGCGGTGGCGCAAATGCACCCATACCGCCGGTGTTGGGGCCAGCTTCACCATCGAAGATACGTTTGTGGTCACGCACAGGGATGAGGGGAACGGCCGTTTTGCCATCACTCAAGGCAAACATCGACACTTCCGGTCCGGTCAGTCGCTCCTCGATAATGACCGTTTGCCCTGCCGCCTCACCCAATAGTTTGTCAACCATATAGCTTTTCAGGGCAGCGCGGGCGTCGGCTTTGCTGTCACAAACCGTCACGCCGAGGCCCATCTTGCCCAAGCCGCTGACTTTGACAACCAAACGGCCGTTGGGCAGCGATGCCAGATGCGTCAGCGCCTTTTCGTAGCTGTGAAAAGTGGTAGACGCCGGCGTCGGGATATGGTGCCGCTGCATAAATCCTTTGGCGAACGCTTTAGAAGATTCCAGCCGCGCCGCTGCCTGCCGCGGACCAAAGATGGCTAGTCCGGCAGCCTGAAAGGCATCAACCACGCCAAAGGCAAGCGGATCATTTGTACCCACGACAGTCAGATCAATCCGACTTTGGCTGGCAAAGGCAACCAGCCCGTCTACATCTTCATCACTAATGGGAATATTTGTGGCAATTTCGGCAGTGCCTGCGTTGCCCGGGGCCACAAAGATGCGGTTTACGCGGGGTGATTGGGCGATTTTCCAGGCCAGGGCATGTTCCCGCGCGCCGTAGCCCAAGACCAATACATTTAGCTTCACTTTTTGCATTTCAAGTCTCCTTTTGCGGTAAGGCAAATCACGGGAAAACGAATTATCTATTTCAGATTCCTTATAGTGATTTGCTCAAGTAAAGGCCAATTTTTAGGTCGTTCTCATTCAACTTCCTTTCTGGCTTCTACTTCGATCGGATACGGCCGTATCGCTTTATGAAGTTGATTCGTTCGTCTGGTGAAAATTGAGGGAGTTGTCCCGTGAGGCTACAGTATACCGTTCACCCACAGATTACGATGTCACCCAAATGGGTACATGCATGGGTGAAAAAGGACCTATTCACAAGCTTTTCAAGCTTTCTTCTGTGTATTTTTTGGGGGGAACTATTTTCTAAGGAGCCAAACCAGCCAGGCGGCCAGCAAGACAAAAAGAGCGGTAACCAGCAAAAAGGTGAGCTGAATCGGAGAGGAATTAGAGGTGGCAACAGCGTTCGGCGGATGAAGCACGAGTTCAGCCTGAAAGTTGAGCCAGAGCAAAATAAAAATGATGCTGCCGGCCAAAGCTCCCTTGGCACGTGCCCACGGAAACCAGCTGCTCAAAACCAGGGCAATGGTGGCGATGGCCAACCCGGTGAGCGAGGACGCCATGCGGGGTTCCTGCAAAAAGACAGCACCCCAATTATCGGCCGAAGCAACCATACTCATGAACACGCCAGCGGCGTAAAAACCCAGCGATACCCAACCAACCAGACTCAACCAGGACAGCCAAACAGGTTTGGCCGTTAGCAAAACAGCCAGCCCCAACAAGGCCGTTAAGGCAAACCCAAACAAGCCTGCCCAAATAAGCCCCACATGCAGGTAAACTGATCGAATGCCGCCACCGAGGGTGCGCTCTTCAGGCGCGAAGGCCACAAGCAAGGCTACACCAACCAGCAATGTCACCGGGATGACCCAGTGCCAGCCGGGCAACAGGCGTTTTTCGCTTGCGTGCCTACTTTTTATCTGCATCTCGCATTCTTGCCCCGGGGGTTGGGGAACCCGCTACCCGATCAATAATCTTGCGCCGCCATTTCTTAACCTTGGAGCGAGAGCGCGCCACGATGTACCTGGCGCGCTGCCATTCCCGGCGAGACAAAGAAATCTCAGGCGGGGTCACATTCCATTTCACCACTGAGGAAGCCCACGTCAGCCCGCCGCCAAAGCCCACAAAGACCACATTGTCATCGGGGCGCAAACGGCCGTCTTGCACGGCATCACACAAGGCAATCGGAATCGACGCGGCTGAGGTATTGCCCACGGAACCGACATTCAAGTAAAAGCGCTCCATGGGGATCTTTAGACGCTTGGCCGCCGTCTCAATAATACGCACGTTGGCTTGGTGCGGCACAATAAGAGCCACCTCATCCATGGTAAGTCCCGCTTTCTTAACTGATTCTTCAACTGAAGCCGCCACTACCTGTGTGGCAAAGCGAAACACCTGACGGCCGTTCATCGCGACCGTGTTCTTTTTGTGGCCATTGCGCAAATATTCCGGCCCCAGCATAGGCATCGGGTTATGGTAAACGGCAGGTAAGGTGAGCATATCGGCGCCAGACCCATCCGAGCGGAGCGTAGAAGCCAGCACACCACCAGGAACCGAGCTCCCTTTCAGCACCACTGCTCCCGCGCCATCGCCAAATAAAATGCAGGTGCCCCGGTCCTCCCAGTCCAACACCCGGGACATCGTTTCTGCACCAATGACCACGGCATTGCGCACCATGCCCGTCTGGATCGATTGCGCTGCCATACTCAGGCCATAAACAAAGCCAGAGCAAGCCGCGCTTAAGTCAAACGCGCCTGCGTGGGTTGCCCCTAAATAATCCTGCACCCGACAGGCTGTGGAGGGAAAAATGTATTCTGGGGTCGAAGTCGCGACAACAATCAGCTCCACCTGGGACGGATGCAAATCTGCCACCTTGAGGGCCCGTGCTGCCGCTTCAAATGCCAGCGTGGCGGTCGTCTCTTTTTCACTGGCAATGCGCCGCTCCCGGATGCCCGTGCGCGTGTAAATCCATTCATCACTGGTATCAACCATCCGAGCCAGATCGCTATTTTTCAAGATTTTATCAGGCCGACAGCTGCCCCAGCCTACAATATGTGCGTATTTCATATGATTCCTCAAGCCTGATACTTCAGGCCACTAACCGCTATCTATTCCACAGTACAAAACACAGGCGAACCGCAACAGTTGCGCAGCAGGCCAACGGCCGTTTATCACAGCGTGCTATCCTATTCACCGCGCCTTCTGGGAGTGATTAGCTTGCTGATTATCCCCAGATACGGCCAATCGCCAACAGGTAAACAAGAACAAACAGCACGGTCTTGGCTTGTTTGCGAGAAGGCAACGGCCGTACCGACCACCGCTTCACGCCCCGTCAATCCCGTCAAATCAGCTCAGCTGGCCTATGCCCCAGGTTTCCTGCTTGACGACATGCTTGCTGCCGAATTAAACTGTCACGAAGAATTGGAAACGACCGGGCCAATCCGGTGAAAAGCGACTTTAGCGGCACAAAGCGATGAGAGCCGCAGCAATCTGTGCTGATCCGCACCCTTTTGGGGTCTACTTCCGTAGAGGTCACTCAGTACAGCTCACCCAAGATGAGAGTCAGCAAGGAGAGCAGTACAATCTTATGGACAACCGCTTGAGGATCGCTATCCTAATGATTGCAGGCGACGTCTTTATGGCGCGGCAGCGACCAGCTTATCAAGCAAATCACAGAAAGTTCCTTGAAAAACGAAGCGCGATATCTCTATGATTTGCTCAGGAAAAAACCAATTTCCCGCTCATTCTTATTGGTTTTTACACAACTTCACAATTCATCATAACTTATGACATCTTACGATTACGAACCAAACATCCCCAATCCCCCCGACAGCTCCGCACCCAACAACACGCGACGTATCTGGCTCATTGTGGCAGGCTGTCTCTTTGCCCTGCTTTGCCTGTGCTGCTTTACAGCCGGTGTTGGCTACTACCTGTATGCGGAGTACGGCGATACGATTTTGTCCGAGTTCGCCACCGCAACGCCTGAGCGACGCGACAATGAACCAGAGCCGGATGATAAGCCAACCAGAGAGTCTGGTGGCGGGCGTGAGGGCGTCCTTACCCCCACAGCCGCCATTGCCGAAGCTGCCACAAGCCTCCCAACCGGAACACCTGCCGCAACGCCTGAGCCACCCGTCACCATTGGCCTGGGCTCGCCGGATGAGATTAACGCGGTGATTCCCGCCGATATCGATCAGCGTCCGGTTCTCGATCGTGCCGCAACAGATCTCACCTTGCTGTACAGCACCATTTATCCCGTGCATGACTATTTTGAAACGGCCGTTCGCCTGGGCAACGAAAATCTTGGGGAGCGCACCTTCATCACCGCACCGCACAACATCGGCGATTCTGAAGCGTTTTATAATGGCACCGACCGTATTGAGGCCACCCTGGCCGTTGCCACGGAGCACGTCAACTTTTGGGTTGAATCGGGCCTGGACCTGGATCAGGCCGAACTGGTTGTCGCAGCCGAACGATTTGAAACGGAGTTTTACCCTCAACTGGTGCGCCTCTTTGGCGAAGTATGGACACCCGGCATCGACGGCGATCCCCGCTTCTCGGTTTTGCATGCCCAAAATGGCACCAGCGACGAACTCGGTCGCTTCAACAGTGAAGATGAGTTTCCCAGTTCACTTTACCACACCTCCAATGAGCAGGAACTCATCTATATGAACATGGGTGAGCTGACGCTGGGCAGCAACCTTTATTACGGCACGCTGGTGCACGAAGTGCAGCATCTTATCCAATGGTACCTTGACCCCAGTGAGACGGTTTGGCTAAATGAAGGTTTGTCGCAGCTGGCCGAAATTTACGTAGGCTTTGATGACACGGCGCCCAGCGTTGATTATTTGCAACAGCCAGACATTCGCCTGAATAGCTGGAATTATGAAGATGAGCAGGTGTACGCTCATTATGCCGGAGCCTATCTTTTTTCAGTCTATTTGTGGGAGCAGCTGGGCGATGCCGCTATCCAGGAACTGGTGCGTCACCCGGCGAACGGTATGGCCAGTGTATGGGCTATTTTACAAGGCTATCGGCCAGACACATCGCTGGAACAGTTTACCGCTGCCTGGGCTGCGGCCAACTATTTAGATGATGAAAATGCCGAACGGCCGTACTATTATCAATCATTGCGCCTTCGTCAGCCCGCCCTGACTGCCAAGCTGGAAAGCAGCGAACCATCGCTGGAGCATCTTGAAACGCTAGACCAGTTTGGCGTGCATTACATTGACCTAAGCGATTTGCGCGGGGAGACGACCATTACGTTTGCCGGAGATACGGCCGTTGATCTAATAGATACCTCACCCCGCAGCGGTGAACAGATGTGGTTTGCCCCCGGCATTGATGACATGAATGCCCATCTGTCTGCCACCTTTGATCTGACGGGCGTTACGCAAGCGACGCTCAAATATGCGGTCTGGTACGAGCTGGAAGAAGATTATGATTATGCCTACATTTCTGTATCGGACGACGGTGGCAATACCTGGGAATTGTTATTGCCGTCCCATTACAGTTCTGGAGAGTTCGGACCGGCTTACAACGGCCGTTCCGCTGACCGCAACGACTCAATTGATGGCTGGCTTAAACAGTCCATCAACCTCAACAGCTATGTTGGCCAAACCATCCAGGTACGCTTCGATGTCTTAACCGATGGCGGCATTTCCGAGCGCGGCTTTGCCATCGACGACATTGCCATTCCTGAACTAGGCTATGAATCAGATGTTGAGGGAGGTCCCGACGGCTGGCAAGCTGACGGTTTTGTGCAAATTGGTTGGCAAATTCCCCAAAAGTGGAGCATTTTGCTCATCGAAGGTGGCCCCAACCCCACTGTAACCACACTGTCGTTGAACCGGTATAATCAAGGCCAGTGGACCTTGCCCATTGGCAAAGCTGGTGGCGTGTTGGTCGTCATGCCACAAACCGCCTTCACCAGTAAAACCGCCACCTATTGGCTGACGATAGAACAGTGATCTGTGGTCCTTCATCGGTTAGCGGTGACCGCGAATCAGCAATGGTCGTTACCTACTACTGCTCACCGTTTATCGGCTACCGCCCTTCATTCGTTCAAACTCCGTTTCAAGCTGCTGCCGCGTTTGGCTCCGTGCCTGCTGCGCTTCTTGCTTAGCAGATTCCCAGCGGTTCATTGCTTGCTCCCGTAAATCATTCCCAGAGGCAGGAGTCAGCAGTAAAGCTGTTACCCCACCAACCAATGCGCCGCACATTGCACCCGCCATAAAGCTAAATAATTTATTCATCTTTCAAGCTCCTTCTTTTTCAGTAAGCAGTTGGTAAGTTCCCAACAAGTCAGTAGTAATCTTCCGACTGTTTATGATTGACTCCTGGTAGCCGTGGGGTGATTATACTGTACCTGGAAAACATCTGCCCATCACAACCATCACTGCTATAATTTCAGCTATGTCTGAATATATGGAAATTGAAACCGAACTAAGTGACGATGAAGGCACCCTCAATGTCTATACGAATCTTCGCTTGAATGAAGGAAATATCGAACAATACCATTCTTATGAAGAACTGGAAGAAGGGTCACCGGTCGCCCAGGCTTTGTCCGTCATTGAGGGCATTGCCTATTTGGAAATTCAAGGCAATGATATCATTGTCCGACGCGACCCCAATGCGGCCTGGCATGTGATCATTAGTGATATTTCTGCCGCATTGAAGGACTTTTTCCTCTAGCGGAACGGGTATTTGCGTAATCAGATAATGGGGTAATTGCTCAGTTACTCTATTACCTAGTTGCACTTTGCCGCGCCTCACACCATGTCACGCCGAAATCCTTCTCCACGAACCATCCTCCTTGTCGTTGCCTTTGGCGTTTTTGTCGCTGCCGATGACTTAACAGTAGTGTCTACCATGCTGCGCCAAATCATTTTTGATTTGGAAATCCCCTTGCCCGACGGATTGGATCAGGCTGCCTGGATTGTCAATGCGTACCTAATTGCTTACGTGGTGGCGATGCCATTTGTCGGGCGCCTGAGCGACATTTTGGGCCGACGGGCCGTGTACATTGGTTCGCTGGTTCTGTTTTTAGCTGGCTCCATTTGGGTGCCGTTCGCCCCCGATCTGAACAGCTTTATAATCGGGCGGGTTTTGACAGCTCTAGGTGGCGGGGCAATGGTTCCGGTAGCGATGGCGGTGATTGGCGATGTGTATCCACGAGAAAAGCGAGCCACGGCACTTGGGGCCTTGGGAGCCATTGATACGGCTGGCTGGGTGTGGGGGCCGCTTTATGGTGCGCTGCTCATTCGCTTTTTAACCTGGCAATGGCAATTTTATCTCAATATTCCGCTTAGCTTGCTGGGGATTGCCGCAGCATGGTGGGCTCTGGGCGATCTGCCGGAACCCAAAACGCGGGAGCGGATCGATTGGTTTGGTACGGCCGTTCTCACCCTTTCACTCATTAGCCTCAATATCGCCCTACTCAGCAGCGGCGACGTACAGGCCGCAGGGGGCTTCGCCCAACTTCAGTCCGATGCGCCGACAACCAACATCGGCCTGCTTTACGGCATTGCCGTTATTTCGTTTTTAATCTTCCTGGCCATCGAACATTATCTTGGCAAACAGGCCCGGCAACAAAACGCAGAACCGGTCACTCGCTCCCTTCCCCCGCCCCTCATCGACCTGTCATTATTCCGGCGACCCAACTTCTCTCCTGCCATCCTCATCAATTTTTTAGTAGGCAGCATCTTAATCATTGCGATGGTGAACGTGCCATTGCTGATCAATGTTTTGGAATTTGATGTGGAAACGGCCGCGCTTACCAGTGGCTACTTGCTCAGCGGCATGACGGGCGGTATGGCCATTATGGCCTGGGTAGGCGGGCAATTGACCGAACGTTTTGGCTATCGTCCGGTTACGGCCGTTGGCCTGCTTTTTTGTGCAGCGGGCATGGGGCTGATGGGCTGGCTCTGGCTGGTGGACACGCCAATCATAAACATGGCAGCCCATTTGGTCGTTTTGGGAATTGGCTTTGGCCTGGTCATTGCGCCGATTGGAACGGCCGTCATCAATGCCGCCTCCGAAGAGCAGCGAGGCATTGCATCCAGCCTGGTTATTGTGCTGCGTCTCATGGGGATGAGCGTGGGGCTGTCTGGCCTCACCGCCTGGGGACTGTACCGCTTCGAAATCTTGCGCAAGCTTATCACCCTGCCAGACTTGCCCTTGAGCAACCCCACTTACCAACAAGCCCTGGCCAGCGGCCTCACAGAAGTCACCGTCTCCGTGCTGACGGAAACGTTTCTGATTTCGGCTGGCGCGGCGCTGCTGGCGCTGGTTTTTGCCTTTTGGTTGGGCAAAGATTAAGGATCTATTTATCCAGGATGAATATTCAATTCACACAGGTGCGTCTTCCCTGTGTGCGAGGAGCCAAATGTCCAAACGACTAAAATTTCTGCTTTTTCTCATCATTGGTGGCGTGGTTGCCTTTTTTCCATTGCGCTGGCTGGTAGAACGTGCCAGTCCCATGCCAGAGAATTTAGGGGTGAAAAACGGCCGTTTCATCCCCTGCCCCGATAGCCCAAACTGTGTCTCTACCCAGGCGACTGATGCGCAGCACGCCATTGAACCGATGGCATATACTGGGGAAACGGCCGTTGCCCAAGCCACCCTCGTCGCCATCCTGCAAGCGGATGCACAATTCACACTTATTAGCAGCACCCCAACATACATCCACGCCGAAGCCCGCTCCCCCCTGTGGCGGTTCATCGACGATGTTGAATTCTACTTTAACGAAGCTGAGAGCGTTATTCAGTTCCGCTCGGCTTCCCGCTTAGGCTATGGCGATGGGGGAGTCAATCGCCAACGTATGGAAGCGTTACGTACCGCTTTTCAGGCCGCACCCTAACCCTCTTTCCGACGTTACTTCACCACAAGCGGAAGATAGAGCAGCAAGTCAGCCCCGGAAGGCGGTGGGGGAGCCGTAGGCAAGGGGGTTGATGTGGCGGTTGGTGCCGGGGTCGCAGGCATTGTGGCTGTCGCAGTGGGTGTCACACTCACATCCGTAGCCCATTCAAAAGCACCGATATCACAACGGCCGTTTTGCGGCCGAGCCGTGCCGCGTTGATCCGTGGCGGGGCAAGCGGGGTTGGTGCCCACCGCTGCGGGATTACCCGCATTGAATGCTGGACTGCTTTGCGTGATCGCATGGGTCACGGTTGCACCCCCATTGTCCTGCAAGGGATCCAGCAGTGGGTTTGCGTTGAGTTGATCGCCAACGGCCGTAAAGGAACAACTGGCATCGCTTGCCAAATTGTAACCGCTGGATTGAATATTGCTGCCGGAGCAATCACTACCATTTTGGGCCACAATCGTATTGGATATGGTCGTAATGCCAGAAACGTTTCGCAGGCCGCCCCCCTGGTCGTTAGCAGAATTATCGTAAATAGTGCTGCTGTTAATGGTGAGTAGATTGCTATTGAGAATGCCTCCACCATCGCCGCCGGAAACGGCCGTATCATTCCCGCTAACCGTACTGTTACTGATGCTCATCACAAAGGTGTTGTACACACCCGCACCGCCGCGCACCACGCCATTGCTGCTGCTGCCATTTTCCGTAATCGTACTGCTTTGCAGCATCAAACCGCTGCTGCTGCCGCTGGCCAGCCCACCCCCTAAATCAGCGACGTTGCCGCTAATCAGGCTGTCGACAATGGTCATTTGGCCCAGATTTTGGATGCCGCCACCCACAAAATTGGCGGTGTTGTTTTGTACGGTGACGCGCGTGAGCGACACGCTTCCGCCGCTATTTTCCAGGCCGCCGCCGACTCCGTCAAAAATATCCGTCGCCGTGTTTCCGCTGATGAGAACGTCGCTTAGGGTGACGATGCCGCCGTTGTTCTCCAGGCCACCGCCGTACTCAGCGCTGTTTTGGCTGAAGGTGCTGTTGTTGGCCGTGAGCGTGCCTAGATTGTAAATGCCACCACCTTCACCAAACGAGGCGTTAGGAACGGCCGTATTGCCGCTCACCATCACCCCATCCAACGTTAAATTGCCCCGATTAAAAATGCCGCCACCGTCATCGGCCGAGCCATTTTGCACTTGTATGTCTAAAAGGGACACCGTGATGCCTGTCGTCACAGAAATGACGCGCCCGGTGCCACCCCCATTCAAAACCGTATCAGGCTCACCTTGCAGCGTGAGTGATTTCTGGATGACTATATTTTCGCTGAACGTTTCCCCCGCTAATTCAATAATGTCCCCAGAATTTGCGGCTGAAACGGCCGTTGCCACCGAGCTAAAATCGCAGCCAGCCGCGCAAACGGTAAGCGTAGCCGCTCGCGCCGAGCGAACCATCTGGCCCAGCCCTATAAAAACAACGCCCAACAACAGTAAACTCCATAAACTACGTCTCATAATTTCGTCCAACTCTTTTAGAATATCCCGGTGTCAATAAACGCCTTCACCGTAATGCCGATGCCAGCGATGGTGATGAACAAAGCACTGCCCGCAGGCAGCAGGCGCAGCAGACCGCTCTTTTGAGACGGCAGTCGGGAGAAAAGCTTGCTGGCATAAACCATTGCCAAACCGATACCGGTCAGCACACCGGCAAGGCCAATACTAAAAGCGACAATCAATAGCAGGCCAAAGCCCACTTTTTGCAGAGCAACGGCACTCAGCAACAAAATCAGGGCGGAGGGGCAGGGCAGCAAGCCACCAGAAACGCCCAGCGCCAGCAGATTGCGCCAGCTCATTTGTGGATTCGGGGTGTGGCTGTGGGCAATGCCGAAATGGGTATGCACGCCTTCATCCGCCGGGTCGGCGGGCTGGTTGCGATGCAGCCAGCTACTCAAATGCCCGCGGAACAGCGAGAAGCCGATGACGACAACAAGGAGACCCGACATCACACCGAGCCAAGGGTACAGTTTTTCGGGCAAGATATAGCGCGAGGCAAACAAGACCAGCAGCCCAAAGGCGAATACGCCAGCGGTGTGGGTAATCGTTGTCGTCAGCCCCAGGAAAAGGGCATGTTTGGGCGTGCCGCGCGAGCCAACCAGATAGGCACCAACAATTGTTTTGCCGTGACCTGGTGTGAGGGCATGCGCCGCACCCAACCCCAGGGCCACGACGATGGCAATGGCAATCGCACCGGGTTGGTCTAGCGCCGTCGTGAGCAAATTAGCGAATTCATCCTGGCTAAAGCGGTTGGCATCTGCAGCAACGGCCGTTTCCAGCAGCGCGGCTGAAGCAGGCTGCGAATTAGAATTGACGGCCGCACCGACTGGCGCAAACTGCACCTGCGCTTCATTGACCGTTAGGGGCGACTGGAGCAAGTCGTCGGGATAGGTACGTAACTGATTGCTGATGTCTTGCGTGGGCACGCTGCTCTCCAGAATCGTGAGTCCGTCAACGGCCGTAACGACCATTTCCTGCCAGCCCAACCTGTCAGCATAGTTGTTGTCCTTAAGTTGAAGCTGCCAGAGTGCGTCGGTTTGGGGCAAAACGGCCGTCGCCGTCAGCTCAAGGCGCATTGTCGGCAAATCACCCTGACCCGGTGGAAACGCCAGCGTCCAGCTGTCTGGCGTAATGGCTACAGTCTGACCATTGATGACAAGGGCCAAGTTTTCTGCCAGCCGGGTCGCCTGTTCCGCCAGAAAGGCTGTTTCTTCTACAGCGTCGATGAGGCCATCCCCATTTTGGTCGATTTGCTGGCGTGTCTGAAACGTGGGGATTTCGGCTGAATCAACAATATAGAGCAACTGGACAGCTTCAGGCTGCAAAGTGAGGTGAGTGTAGCGACTGATCGTAAAGTTCCCCAAAGGATGTGCCAAAACAGCAGGCGCAATAACCAACAAGACCAGTAAGGCTGCCACAATAGAAAAAGTGCGTTTACGATATGCTTTCATAATTAACTCCGTCGCTGATTAATTAAATTTCTGTCGTTACCGTGGCTGCTTGCCCCATGAGACGTGCGCAGCAGGCATCCGTGGCTACTTTTTTAGGGCAGGCTGACTAACGTTTCCCGGGCAATTTGCGATTGCACCAGGTCAAAATTCGGGTTGAGTTCCAGGGCGTGGCTGAGCTGTTCCGCGGCCAGTTCGCTGTTTCCCAGGGCGGCAGCGATCATGCCTGCGTGGTAATAAAAAAGGGCTTCCTGGGTTCCAATCGACAAGGCGTGCTCAATGGCTGTGGCGGCTTCAGCGTAACGGCCGTTCTGGTACAGCGTCCAGGCCAATACATCATAGCCATATACATCGGCACGATTGGCCAGCTCGGCTGTGGCTGCAGCCAGGGCCGTGTCTAAACTTCTGCCCTGGTTGGCATAAAAGAGCGCCAGCTGCCGACTGTAAAGCGCCTGCTCCGTTGCTTCCAAATCGGCAATAAAAGCGACGGTATCATATTGCTGCTGTGCGGCCGTTTCATTGCCGCTTAAGTGATAGAAATCACCTAACGTTGCGACAAAACCGGGCTGCGGCAGTCGTGCCACAAGCTGCTCATACAGAGCGATGGCCTGCTCGAAATCACCCTGAGCTGCAGCAATCTTGCCTTCCCCCGCCAGCACCAAATAGTAATCTGGCAAGGTTTGCTTTGCAGCGGCGTACTGCGCTGCTGCGCGCGCCACGTCGCCGCTGTTAAAGTAAAGTTCACCCAGCTGAAACTGGTACCAGGCCAACCGCTCCCCCGTCAGGCCGTTTTCTACAGCATCGTCCACGGCTTGCTTCATCCAGTCGATCGCAGCAGCAATGTCCCCTTTGAGCCAGGCCAATCGGGCAGCGCGACTGTAAACGGCTGCCCCGGGCGCCTGGGCCAACAAGGATTCATAGGCCGCTGTCGCTTCATCGTAAAGGCCCAGTTCCAAACTGGCATCGCCGATCGTAGCCAGGGCCTGCAAAGCACCGGGGTCAAATTCGTAAACGCGTTGAGCGGTTTCTAAGGCGCCTTGAAAATTGTGCTGGGAAATTAATGTCGCACTCAAGGTTGCCAGGGTCAATTCGTAGCTGGGATTGATAGTGAGGGCTTGTTCAAGAGCTGCCTGGGCACGGCCGTAAGCTGCCGCATCGCCTGTTTCACGCCCTCGCTGCCAGTAGGCCTGCCCCAGATAGGTGAGGCTGATGTAGTCGCGGTCATCCCGCTGCACTTTTTGCTGCCAGAAGGCGATCTGCTCTGAGTTGGATTTCATAGCTGAGCCCGCCACGGGCACGCTTTCAACGGGAATTGAAATCTGTTCTGGTTTGGCAGCGTTTCGATTAAATTGATGAAAGAGATAGGAGCCAAGAATTATTACGGCCGTTGCCAGAAGCAAAATGATTGTTTTGCGCGTGGTCATGAAACACTTCCTCAAAAGTAAAATGAATGTTGTATTGCATTTTGTAGCCGCAGTTTCTTACGGCGCTCTTTTTCGCGGTAAAAAACCGCGGCTACAAGGTACGGGCGATTGAAGACGAATCTCCAATCGCCACTCTAAGCTGAATCTTAGTTGGCCGGGGCCAGGTAGGGGAACGTTGCCAGGAAGGGAACGTCGTTGGCATCGACACAGTCGCTGGTGAGCACAGGGGAGCCATTGGCGCCTAAACCGCCCGTGACGACGAGCAGTTCAAAGTCAATCACGTCTTCTGCCAGCTGACGGCCGTTTAGCGGTGCCGTTGTAAAGCCAGCAGTAGAGGTCGTGTCCAGTGTCAGCACGTCGGGCAGCAGCAGGCTGGTAACAAATTCCGCTTCAGCTTCGGTGTAGCCAGAGCCGTCTAATCCACTTAGGAAAAGCAGATTCGCTTCAAATTCATCTGACCAGGCAGCTACGTCGCCAGCAGGGTTCGTTGCGTTGTAGGCATCCTTGCTACCGGAGCCGATCAGGACGGTATTAAGCGCTGGTTTACCCATGCGGTCAATCGTGCCGGTACGGTCCGCGGTGCGGGTCCAAATGTTAACGCTGTCAGAATCAGCGGTCAGGCTGCTGCTGGGAAGTTCCAGAACGATGGCGGTCACGTTTGCGCCAGCAAAGAAATCATTCTCATTGCCATCGCAGAAGGTTCGGCTGCCGCCAGCGCCTAAAACCTGATCCTGGAAAGCCACCAAGTCAAAGAAGAAGGGGTCGTCGCGCAAGCCAACGTACAGAGAACCGCCGCCCCAAACCGGGATGTTGGCTTCACTTGTGCCGCGAGCCAAACGAGGGGTCACGCCGCCCACGTCGTAGAGGAAGATGTTTTGCCGACCATTGCCATCGGGCTGCCCGGCCTGAACGCGGTAAACTATATCTTCTTCGTAGTCGCCATCGTTGTCGATGAGGAACTCATACGGGCTGTTCGGCCGCAAGGCTGTGCCGTTAAGTACGCCAGCCAGCGGATTCACGGTCATGACCAACACGGTGTTGTCGCCATTAATGAAGGCGTAGGTGTCGTTGATGTCTGTACGGCCGTCTTGCTGAATCAGCGGGGCATCCAAATGGTCTGCGGCACCGATTGTCGTAGCCGAAAGACCCACGACCATGGCGGCCGCAACCAAAAGTAAAACTGCAATATTGCGTATTTTTTTCATTTCGTTTTGCTCCTTAAGAAATTTGAGTTTAGGTGCTTACTTCAAGGACAATCCAAACGGGCTCTAAACCATGCACACCTCCTAAAATCAGTTTCTTGTACAAAATAGCTTTCGTACAAATCAGTTGCTGTCTGAATACGCCACGACCACTTTTTTGCATTCATTCCTTCTAAAAAGTGTTTTTGGGCGGTTCAAGGGGGATTACGCAACGCAGTTGGTTTTGCATTCATTTTGGTCAAACAGCTTTAAGAATCAAAGGGGAGCGCTCTCTAAAAAATGCCAAAGCATAACGGAATGCGCAGCATTAAACTGAAGGGCAGGCGTGCAGACTCCAGCAACAAAAAAGCCCCTCAAATGAGGGGCTTGACTCTAAAGAGATGTAAGCGTGGTTTCTAATCCACGAGCCAGAGGCAGGGTCAGTAGTCGCAGCTATGATTCACGCGTTTGGATTATGAGGCGGCAGCGCCTAGCAGGATAATCTGGTCAGGGGTAGGCAGTTCACTGCCACCAGCGGGTTCAATTGATACTCCGACGGCATCGAACGATGTTATTAAACGCCCTTCAATTTGATGAACGATACGGCCGTGTTCGTCCACATTAAAGATAGCGGCACTGATGGGTTGATCCCCCCGAATTAGCCAAAGTTGATACACTTGCTCAGCCCCTAATGGTGGCAAATTAGCGGCCAAAAA
Source organism: uncultured Anaerolineae bacterium (assembly GCA_965368765.1). Lineage (GTDB taxonomy): Bacteria > Chloroflexota > Anaerolineae > Promineifilales > Promineifilaceae > Leptofilum. Next base: position 20,151 of record CBDUOF010000019.1, read on the forward strand.
GATGGCGCTGGCCGCTTCCGGAGCGACGGTGAGCGTGGCGTGTGCCTGAGGATGGTCTCCGGTAATATCACCGATGGCGATGGTATTGCTGCCTGGCTGCTGGTACGATGCCAGCAAATCATCCTGAGCCTGAAGCTGCTGCTGCAATAGGTCGTTTCGTACCCGTAACTGCTCGTTGTCACCCTGGACTGCATCCAGATCCGTTTGCAGGCGGTTACTCTCTGCTTCCAGATTGGCCACCTGATCCTGCAGCTGCGTAAGCTGCTGATTAAGCGAGATAGACCAGATGAACAGCAGCAGGGCGGCCAGCGCCGCGGACCCTGCCAGGACCGGCATGGCCAGACCTTGGCGCAATCGGTTCCACCAGCTTTGTTGAGGAACAGACGGCCGTTTCAGCACAGGCGTCGTAGGCGTGGTTACGGCCGTTTCGGACGATACGGCCCGGCTGTCTGCCGCCACGCGCGCCATCAGGTTGGCCTTCACGCTGGGGGAGGGCGCTGCTGGCTCTGTGGACAAGGGCAGCCATTCGGCGGTTTTCTGCAGCGCCTCGAGTCTTGCTTTAGCGGCTGGGTCAGCAGCAATGTACGCTTCAACTTCAGCTCTTTCCTCATCGGCAAGCGCATCCAGGGCATAAAATGGGAATAGTTCTTCTTCTATTCGTCTGTTCATAGTTGGTTCCCTGCGGTTTCCAATTCGGAGCGCAGCTTTTGCAAGCCGAGTCTGGCTCGGGTGTGAATGGTTCCCAGCGGCGTGTTCGTCTTCTGGGCAATTTCGCGTCGTGTTAATCCTTTGAAGTAAGCCAGCTCAAGCACCTCATACTGCTCTGGCGAAAGAGACAACAGGGCAGCACGCACGTGTTCCTGTTCAATGTGCAAGACGGCCGTTTCTGCCACGCTAATATCGGTATCTGGTTTGCGCAGCATCTGTTCTTCCTCGGCCTCGCTGCGCACTGCCTGTGGCCGCACCTTTTGCCGCCGAAGGCTATCGATGGCCAGTCGTCGGGCAATGCTAAACATCCAGGTGCTAAATTTGCCCCGTGTCGCGTCAAAGCTGCTGGCTCTGTCCCAGACACGCCAAAACGTTTCCTGTATGATTTCTTCTGCCACAGCTCTATCTGACACGATACGCAAGACGACGCCAAGGGCCGTGCCCGCATATCGATCGTAAAGCGTCTCAAGGGCAGTCGTGTCACCGGCCACTACCAGCGTCATCAGATGCTCATCGGCTGTGTTCATATTTTGCTTTGATCCCACCGATACCATTTAACACTTTTCCGCATGCGTCACGTTTTCCCTCTAACTCTGCTTACGCACGAAAGCTCATTTTGAATCTATGACGGCTACTATGAATGCAAAACGGCCGTTCCTGCGTAACCCCTCTCAACAACTAAACACATCAGGAGTGAGCTATGGTACTCAACTTATCAAAAACCCACAAGAATGATGGTTCTGCAGCTGACAAAGCAGCGCCAATGCCGGCTGGCCCAATTGTTTATCGGGAAGATGGCGCGATCGATTGGGGCAATATGTGGGACTCTTTTTGCGTCCTGGCCCTGGATGGCGGCCCACCTCACCGGGAGGATCTGCTACAGGCCCCCCAAAGCCCAGATATTCACAGCCAGGGCTATCAGTTTGCCGTCGCTGAGATTATTCGGGGCATTCAGGAGGTGGCAGAGTTAACGGCCGTTCCCGCCGAACCGGGCTGGCTGCAAATTGAATGTCGAAGCGACGGTCAAGCTCGCTGGTTGGCCGACGCGATTGTGGAAGAAAATGTTCAGGCACGGCACAAAGGAAACCGTCTACTGCTCCCCGTGGGCGATGATTTTCAGCTGAAAGGCGAGATTAAAAATGTCATTACGGCCGTTGCCAAAACCACCCACTACTGGCAAGAACACCTCGCCGTCGAAGTAAAACAGGCGCTCGCATTTCAGGAACGGGTGGAGAAAATCTGGGGCAAACTTCGCGGGGCTTTTGTGAAAAGTAAGGGCGACCCGGCGGGTCGCCCTTAACATGCTTACGCTTTCTTTTCTTTAATTGCCAAGGCAATGTGCAGCTCATCAAGCTGCTTTTGTACGACGGGCGAAGGGGCACTGGCCATCAGGTCAGTGGCTTGGGCCGTCTTGGGGAAAGCCATCACCTCACGAATGTTGGGTTCGCCCGCCATCAGCGCCACCAGTCGGTCAATGCCAGGGGCAATGCCGCCATGTGGCGGAGCGCCATACTCAAAGGCTTCCAAAATATGACCAAACTGGTCACGTGCCTCTTCAATTGAAAAGCCAATCAGCTCCATAATTTTGCGCTGCAACGGCCGTTCATGAATACGAATACTGCCGCCGGCTACCTCAAATCCATTGCAGACCAAATCATATTGCTCACTCAATACCGCTCCCGGATCGCTGTCCAAAAGCGGGATGTGCGCGCGTTTAGGCGCGGTAAACATATGATGGCTTGGTGCATAATGCCCATCCTCCATGCCCTCTTCAAAGAGGGGGAAGTCAATAATCCAGGCAAAAGCAAGCGTGTTGGTATTGGTCAAACCCAGCCGATTGCCCATCTCTGTGCGCATGGTATGCAGCACTTCGCTGACTACGGCTTTGGTGTCGCTGGAAATCAAAATGAGGTCGCCAGGGCCAGCGTCCATTCGCTCTGTAATGGCAATAAGCTGCTCCACGGTAAAGAATTTGGCGATGGGGCCACGCACTTCCTCCGTGTCAGGATGAATAGCCAACCAGGCCAAACCTTTGGCACCAGCCTCTTTGGCAATCTCTTCCAGCTCTGCCATTTGCTTACGACTGTAGCCGCCGCAGCCAGGCACACAAATTGCCTTGACCGGATTACCCACTGCCACATTTTCAGCAAAAACGCGGAAAGCGCTGTTGGCCACAACGTCAGACAGGCTCATCAGTTCTAAACCATAGCGCAAATCGGGGCGATCCGTGCCGTAACGATCGACGACATCGGCGTAGCTTAGGCGAGGGAACTGCTCGGAAGCCAAAGGCACCAGACTAGCCGTCTTTACCATGCCGATCATCAATTCTTCAATCAAATTGAGGATATCATCCCGCTCCACAAAGCTGATTTCCATATCGAGCTGAGTAAATTCTGGCTGGCGGTCAGCGCGCAAATCCTCATCGCGGAAGCAGCGAGCAATTTGGAAGTACCGTTCGTAGCCTGCCACCATGAGCAGCTGCTTGAGCTGCTGAGGACTTTGCGGCAATGCATAAAATTGGCCGGGATGGACCCGGCTGGGAACCAGATAGTCACGAGCCCCTTCTGGGGTACTCTTGAACAATATAGGCGTTTCTACTTCTAAAAAATCGCGCTCGTCTAAGAAGTCGCGAATAAATTTAATCGCTTTATGGCGGATACCTAAATTCCGCTGCATTCGTTCACGGCGCAGATCGAGGTAACGATATTTAAGCCGCAAGCTTTCATCCACCACATCGTCACGGTCGATTAGAAACGGCGGCGTTTTGGAAGGATTCAAGATCACAACGTCATTGGCGAGCAGCTCAATTTGACCCGTGGCCAGACTGTCATTCTCCTGACCAGACGGCCGTTTTGAAACCTCACCTGTGACCTGCAGCACAAATTCACTTCGTATTTGTTCTGCCACGGCAAAACCTTCAGCCGTGCGCCCGGCATTCACCACAACTTGTGTCTTGCCATCGCGATCACGCAAATCTATAAAAACCACGCCACCCATATCCCGGCGTCGATTAACCCAACCGGCCAGCGTAACTGTTTCACCTACATGTTCAAGCCGCAATTCACCGCAGCTGTGTGTTTTTAGCATTCTGTCTTCCCTTCTACTTTTTTGAACGGTGCCATGGTTTGCCTGATGACAGTCACCTGTTTTGGCACCTTTCTTTGGATTGTGAAAATTGTATCATGCCCCCGAATAGGCGACAATTGACGAAACTACCCAAAGGAGTAGGCAAACTGTTGATCTTTCATAAGAAATGGGCAAATTAAATTGACACCAGTCCGTTTAATTGTTAGAATTTTGCCAGCAGTTAAAATCAAATAAACAAGGAATGAAACATGGATCTTCTTGAGCAAACAAATGTAGAAACAATTAACCTCACCGATACGGCCGTAAACACGGTCAAAAGCCTGTTGGAGCAAAAAGAAGTTCCGAATCATGGTTTGCGCGTATTTGTGTCCGGTGGTGGCTGCTCTGGTATGCAGTACGGCATGGCTTTGGAAGCAGAGGCCCGTCCATACGACCACATCATTGAAAAAGGTGGCGTCAAAGTTTTTGTTGATCCAACCAGCATGATGTACCTGAACAATGCCACTATTGATTACGAAGACAGCATCATGGGCGGCGGCTTCAAGATTGAAAACCCCAATGCTGTTTCCAGCTGTGGCTGTGGCACGTCCTTCAAAACTGAAGGTGGCCCGGCAGCATCTGGCGGTAGCTGCGGCTGCGGTTAATTCATCACGTAAGCATCACTTGGTTATCTTATAATTATCGGCGGGGCGTGTAAGCGCCCCGTTTTTATTTGCCCAGATTTTGACAAATCGAGTACCTATTTATTTGGAATCCTCATGAAGCATTTTACCGTTGCCGAAGCCAATGCCTTGTTGCCCACGTTGGCACCTCTGATGAAAAATCTCCTGGACAGACGGGCCAAAGCTTCCCGAAAAGCGCAGCAGATGGGTCACTTGTTAAGTGATCTTCGCAGCAACGTAGGCGGGGCGGAGTTGTCGGTATTGACACAAGATTTTGCGGCTATTGAGCAGATGATTGACCAGGTACAAGCGTACGGTGTGGTGCTGAAGGATGTTAATACGGGGCTACTGGATTTTCTATCGGAGCGAAACGGCCGTGAGGTCTATCTTTGCTGGCGATATGGCGAAGAGCAAATTGAATATTATCACGAGCTGCATACCGGGTTTGCCGGTCGGCGACACATTGAATAACGTGATTGGCGATCAGTGATCGCCAATCACGTTATTGATTTTACCTGCAATATCTACCGGTTATTCATCATCACAAAATCACGTTCCCCTTCTCCCAGATAAATCTGCCGCGGCCGGGCGATCTTCTGCTCAGAATCTTCCAGCATCTCCACCCACTGGGCTAGCCAGCCAATGGTGCGTGGAATCGCAAACAGCACCGGGAACATTGAAATCGGGAAGCGCATCGCCTGATAAATAATACCTGAATAGAAGTCAACATTGGGATACAGGTTACGCTGCACAAAGAAGTCATCTTCCAGAGCAATGCGCTCCAGCTCCAGGGCAATGTCCAGTAGCGCGTTTTTACCAGTCACCTCAAACACCTCATCGGCGACCTGCTTAATGATCCGTGCCCGTGGATCATAATTTTTGTATACGCGGTGGCCAAAGCCCATCAACAATCTTTCGCGGCTCTTCACCTGCTTTACAAACTCCGGCACTTTTTTCACATCCCCAATCTCCACCAGCATTCGCAAAACGGCTTCGTTGGCGCCCCCGTGAAGCGGGCCATAGAGCGCCGCGGCTGCCCCCGCCATCGCCGTATAGGGGTCGGTGTGGCTAGAACCAATGACTCGCATGGTGGCCGTACCGCAATTCTGTTCGTGGTCGGCATGAAGGATAAACAGGACGTCCAATGCCCGTTCCAATACCGGATCCGGCTTATACTTTACTTCCGTCATTTTGTCTAACATGCTAAGGAAATTGCCCGTATAGCTTAAATCATTGTCGGGGTAAACATAGGGCAAGCCACGGCTGTGGCGGTAAGAAAACGCCGCGACGGTTGGCAATTTGGCCAATAAACGATGAATCTGTTTGGTGCGCACCCACGGATCAGAAATCTCTCGTCCTTCTGGATAGTAAGTGGACATAGCTGCCAATGTAGCAATAAACATGCCCATCGGGTGCGCATCATGCCGGAATGCCTTCATCAGGTGCGTAATGTTTTCATGAACAAAGGTGTGATGCAAAATGACATGTTCCCACTCATCGTATTGTGCCTGGGTAGGCAGTTCACCGTATAGAATGAGATAAGCAACCTCCAGGAAGTTGGATTTTTCCGCCAGCTGCTCAATGGGATAGCCACGATAGCGCAAAATGCCTTTATCTCCATCAATGTAGGTGATGGTGCTTTTGGTTGAAGCGGTATTTTTAAAGGCAGGATCATAGCTCATCATACCAAAATCTTCGTCATTGACTTTGATTTGGCGTAAGTCCATTGCCTGAATAGTGTCGTGCTCCACGGGAATTTCGTAAGTCCGACCAGTGCGATTATCGGTAACAGTTAGAGTATCTTTTGACATGATTGCCTCCGAATCATACGTTTGGTGTAACAGGTTTAAAAATAAGTATATCTTTTTTTGCACAACTCAACAGGGTCAGATGGGCGAGAACCATCACTAATTCTTATGGCGTTGTTACATTTAGTCTTATGGGCTCGCCGATTGGTGACTCTTGCGCGCCAATTCAATGGCGGCTTGGGCCGTTTGTAACTCCCCGGCTGCCTGAGCTTCCTGAATCAGGCGCAGCAATCGCCCGACTTCCGGGCCTGGCTGCAGGGCCAGAGCATGCATTAACGTACGGCCGTCCAGCAATGCTGGCGGCGCGATTGTTTCTTCATGTCGGTCAAAGTATTGATGGCAAAGGTCGGTCACGACGCTAAGCAGTGCCTGCCATTGTTTTTCCGGACCGCTGCCATCGTAGGTCGCTAAATGATCCGCCAGGGAAAGCAAGGCAATATCTATGCCGGCAACGGCCGTAGCCCGAAAATAACGATACACCGCCCGTCGGGACACCTTGCCGCCGCTGTTTGCCAAATGCAACGGACGCATATGCCCCGCCACAATTTGCTTGACGCGGGCAATGGCTTCATTGCTAAAGCATAAGTGACGCAACCGCAACTCTGTCAATCTAGCGCCAGCCTGTTCATGCCCTAGAAAGCGGATGCGTCCCTCAGCTTCAATCGTTTGCGTTTCGGCTTTGCCAACGTCGTGAAACAAAGCACCGAGGCGCAGCA
>CBDUOF010000020.1:0-27027 GCA_965368765.1 uncultured Anaerolineae bacterium
TCACTGTTTTTACCCGCGCGACCCCAGAAGAGAAGTTGCACCCCCTTTTTGCCGAAGTTGCTGAATCGGTTGTGGTGTGTGGGCATACCCACATGCAGTTTGATCGACCAGTTGGCAGCGTCCGCATACTGAACGCGGGCAGCGTCGGGATGCCATTTGGCAGCACGGGGGCATACTGGCTGTTGCTAGACAGTGAAATTGTCTTTAAACAGACGGATTATGATCTTGCCCAGGCAGCGGAGCGGATCCGGCAATCCAGCTATCCCCACGCCGAAAGTTTTGCCGCCAATAACGTTTTGCAAGCACCCCCGTTAGCCCAAGCAGTTGAGTTTCTCTCGCAGCTAGAGGCGAAGCAGTCAGCTCTATAGCCGCGTATTGCCAAATCTTTTTTTCGTGATACTTTCCAGTTTATGACATCGATGAACACAACCATAAATCCTCCTGAAGTTCCTGTGATCGAACGGGGCAACCGGGACACCTGGCGCATTTTATGGCGGGCGTTTGGTTATTTACGGCCGTATCGTCCCCTCGTTATCGGCACCTACGCCACCATGATCATCATTGGGGCTCTCAGCCTGATCATCCCCCAATTCATTCGCCAAATTATTGACCGGGGCATTCGCCTGCAGGACACAGCCTTTTTGGGCTGGGCGGTGGCTGGGCTGCTGGGCTTGACGCTTGTCAAGGGCATCTTCACGTTTTTCCAGGGGCGCTGGACGGAAGTGGCTTCCCAAACCGTGGCCTACGACCTGCGTAACGCCATCCAGAACAAGCTCACCGTGCTGCCCTTTTCTTACCACGACCGCACCGAAGCTGGACAGCTGCTATCCCGCGCCATTCAGGACGTGGAGCGGATTCGCTTCCTGACCGGGCGGGCGGCGCTTCGCATTATTGACGGGGTGTTTTTGCTGGTGACAACGGCCGTTGTCCTCTTTAGCATGAACGTCAATTTGGCGTTACTGGTGATGCTCACCATGCCTTTGCTATTGTGGCGCGCCCTCAGCTTTGGCCGTCGCTTCCGCCCGCTTTCGCTGAGCATTCAGGATCAGCTGGCGGTGCTTACCACCACGCTGGAGCAAAATTTGCGTGGGGCGCGGGTGGTCAAAGCATTTGCCCAGGAACATGCTGAAATCGGCCGTTTTACAAAGCAAAATGAAACATGGTTTTCCCTTTCAGCGCTGTCGTCCCGTTTGCAGGCGATCAATATCCCCATGATGGATTTGATCGCCAATCTGGGCACCGTGGCCGTTATTGGCTATGGCGGTTGGCTGGTGACGCAGGATGCGATGACGCTGGGTGAGCTTGTTGCCTTTACCACCTATTTGGGACAGCTTACCACGCCCGTGCGCCGCATCGGTCTGGTACTGCCCGCCATCATCATGGCCTCCGCCTCTGGCGAGCGTATCTTTGAAATTTTGGATCAGATTCCTGACGTGACCGACGCGCCAGATGCCATCGATCTGCCAAAAATCAAGGGTGCGGTGCAGTTTGAAGATGTCTCCTTTGGCTACCTGAAGCGGCATCGCGTACTGAAAAATGTGAGCTTTGCCGCCGAGCCAGGGCAGGTCGTTGCTTTGCTAGGGGCGACAGGCGCGGGCAAATCGACCATCATGAATTTGCTGCCCCGCTTTTACGATCCAACTGGCGGACGGGTGTTGGTAGACGGCTATGATTTGCGGCGGGTGACGCTGGAATCTTTGCGCAGCCAGCTGGGCATCGTGCTGCAAGAGACGACGCTGTTCGCCGCCTCGATTGGCGAAAATATAGCCTTTAGTCACCCCAACGCCAGCGAGGCGGAGATTGTTGCCGCGGCCAAAGCAGCCCAGGCACACGACTTTATTGCTCAGCTGCCGGATGGGTACGACACCCATGTTGGTGAGCGCGGCGCGACGCTCTCTGGCGGGCAGAAGCAGCGCATCGCCATTGCGCGCGCGCTGCTGGCTGATCCAGCCATCCTTATTTTGGATGACGCAACGGCGGCGGTGGATACGCAAACGGAGCGGCTGATTCAGCGGGCGTTGGGCAATTTGATGAACGGCCGTACCACCTTTGTCATTGCCCACCGCTTAAGCACCGTGCGCCGCGCCGACCTGATTTTAGTGTTGGAGCAGGGGCAAATTGTGGCGCGAGGCACCCACGATGATCTGTTACAAAAATCGACACGGTATCAGGATATTTACAACAAGCAGCTGCGGCCGCAGGAGAGGATGGCAAAATAATGTTTCATTTTGCCAGTGGTTTAAACTGCGCCCACAGGTTACAAAGACCGCCTTCACGGTCTAGGAATGAGTCGGCGATGGCCGACTTTGTCAACGTAGCTGCAAATTCATTTGCTGAGAAAGGTTTTCTATGAGTTTTTCAATTGGATCAACCGGGCCCAATATGGGACCCCGAGGTGCGCTGCACCGCTTTGGCAAAGAAGAGGGCGGGCAGTTGTTCAACCAGCGCGTTGTGGTGCGAATGTTGGGCTATTTAAAGCCGTACGGCCGTTTCATGGCCATCGCCACCTTCTTAATGCTTATTGTCACTGGCATGACGCTGCTGGTTCCTTACCTCATGAAGATTGCCATTGATGAACATATCGTGCAAAAGAACACGAACGGTCTAATTCGTGTAGCCAGCTACATTGCGGGGTCATTTTTACTGCTCTACGGCGCGTCGGCGGGGCAACGTTACCTGCTGGGCTGGGTGGGGCAGCGCGTTCTGGCCAATTTGCGCGAAGGGATGTTCCGTCATCTCCAGGCACTGCCGCTGGCCTACCACGACACGCATATCGTTGGGGTCACCGTCTCGCGGGTGATGAACGACGTGGCGGTTATCAACGATTTGCTCTCGCAGGGCTTGGTGACGCTTGTGGGCGATTTGCTGGTGCTGCTGGGTATTATTATCGTTATGCTGTCGATGAGTCCCCGCCTGGCACTGATCACGTTCGCTATTTTGCCACTCATGGTGCTGGTAACCATTCTGTTCTCCCGCCGCGCCAAGGTCGCTTTTCGACGCACCCGCTCCAGCGTAGCTGCCGTCGTAGGCGATTTAGCGGAGGGCATTGCCGGTATGCGCGTCATTCAGGCGTTTGCCCAGGAAGAGGTGGTGCAGGCGCGCTTCGACGAAATTAATGAATCGAACAAAGAAGCCCATGTCGATGCGATGTCCCTCTCGTTTGTCTTTTTGCCCACGATTGAGTTCATGGGGATATTGGCAACGGGCGTGGTGCTCTGGTTTGGCGGCGTTGCCGTAAGTAGCGGGGAGGTGACGCTCGGCGTGCTTGTTGCATTTTTAGCTTACGTCACTCGCTTCTTCCAGCCCATCCAGGAATTAAGTCAGCTGTACACCACGATGCAGTCGGCGATGGCGGGCGGGGAGCAGGTGCTGCGCCTCATCGACACGGAGCCATTGGTAGCGGATGCAGCCAATGCTCTGGAAATGCCCCGCGTGCGAGGCGAGGTTGACCTGAAAGATGTCTCCTTCCGCTACCGACCAGAAACGCCAGAAGTGCTGCACAACATTAATTTGCACATTGCTGCCGGGCAGACGGTGGCGCTGGTGGGGCCAACGGGTGCGGGTAAAAGCTCCATCGCTAACCTGATTGCCCGTTTTTACGATGCGACCGACGGGGAGGTATGTATTGACGGGATCGACGTGCGCGCCGTGCAGCAGCAGTCGCTCCGGGCGCAAACCGGCATTGTGTCGCAAGATCCCTTCTTGTTTGCCGGCACCATTGGGGAGAACATCCGGTTTGGCAATGAAGCTGCGGCAGAAACGGCCGTCATCCAGGCCGCTCAACTGGCCAACGCTCACGACTTCATCGCAGCGCTACCGGAAGGGTACGAAACGCAGATTTTAGAGGGCGGGGTGAACATCTCGCTGGGGCAGCGGCAGCTCATTTGCATTGCCCGCGCCGTCCTGGCCGATCCGCGCCTCTTGGTTTTGGACGAAGCGACAGCCAATGTGGACACGTTGACCGAGGCGCTCATTCAAGAAGCGCTGGAGCGCTTGCTGGAAGGACGCACAGCGATTGTCATTGCCCACCGCCTCAGTACGATTCGTCGCGCCGATATGATTTGTGTGGTGCAAGACGGCCGTATCGTCGAGCAAGGCAGTCACGATGCGTTGTTGGAGCAGAACGGCCTGTACCGCGAATTGTATGAGCGACAGTTTGTGAATGATTTGCGGTCATAATCGTAAAAATTGTAGGGGCAGGCACAGGGGCCTGCCCTGATTTGGGTAGACACGGAGGTCTCCCCCTACCCAATCGCCAAACGGCAGGAAATCAAAATGAATGTCAAATTATTTAAGACACCGAACGATTTTTTGGCTGCGGCGCTGGATTATTTAGAGGCGCATGAGGTGTTAAATGGGCTCATGCTAGGCATCGCTTTTCGCCTCAGCCACAGTGCGCCACGGCGGCGGAATCGGCCGTTTTTGGCGGTGGTGGAAGACGGCGGCGAACTGGTCGGCGCGGCCCTGATGACGCCACCGCGCAAGATGGTGCTGTACAGTCAATTAGACGACTGCCAGCCAGTGGTAAAGGCGCTGAACGGCGCGTTGGCGGGTCGCTGGATAGTGCCTGCGATTTTGGGGCCAGCCAACGTGGCGGATGCCTGGGCGGAAATGTGGAAGCGAGAGAATAATCAGCCTCCCCAACCCGGCATGAGGCAGCGCGTCTTTGAGCTGAGGCAGGTGCAGCTGCTAAACTTGCCACCTGGCAAACTTCGTTTGGCCGATGCCGATGATTTTGAGCGCGTGGTGGCATGGATTCAGGGATTCCACGTGGACGCCCATATTCAGGATGATTCCGAGTCGGCGGAGCTGCTGGCGCGGGGCAAAATGGAAAATGGGGACCTCTTTTTGTGGGAAAACGAAGCGGGTGAGCCGGTGTCGATGGCGGCCAAAGCGCGACCCACGCGGCACGGCATCACGGTGTCGTTGGTCTACACGCCCGCCGAATTGCGTGGTCGCGGCTATGCCACCGCCTGCGTCGCCATGCTCAGCCAACAGCTGCTGGACGACGGCTACCAGTTCTGCACGCTGTTCACAGATTTGAGCAACCCAGTCTCTAACCACATTTACGAGAAGATTGGGTATACGGCCGTGGCTGACTTTCATGAATACTTTTTTGGTTGAATTTAACTGCTACGGCGTTGACGTTTCAGATAATACAGACGACAAATTTTCTGGCAAAATTAATTCCCAAGTATCCCCTTTTAGCCCATCTTCATCAGCCCCACCAAACAGAATAATGCTTTGATGCTGGGTGTCATAGAACATACTGTGCCCATAGCGTGCAGAAGGTTGTGTTAGGAAGCTTAGAATATTCCATTCCTCGCCATTAAATGCCCATGTTTCATTCAGAAATTCGCCTTCATGAATGCCGCCAAATAAAATTGCTTGCTCATATTTATCGTAAAAAGCCAATCGACCATCCTGCCGAGCAGGCGGTAAATCGATCATGGGGTTTTGCCAGCTGTCACCATCCCAAATCCATGCCCCGAAATCGGACGAATTCAAGACTATAATCTCCTTACGAGTAGGAAAGTTGAGCATTGTATGTGCTGAGGCAGGTGGCGCATTGCAACAAGTAACTTCAGTCCAATCATTACCATCCCACACCCAGGTATCATTAAAAAATTCACCAGTGAGATTATTCCAGCCTCCGTATAGCACAACTTTTTCTTGGTTGCTATCGAAAGCCATTGCATTGCAGCATCTAGCAGGGGGGGAATGAGCTGGGTTCAATGCCTGCCAATTGTGACCATCCCACACCCACGTATCATCAAACACGGAGTTATCAAACATTCCGCCAAAGAGGATAATGTTGTTTCGTGATACGTCATATGCCATCGCTGCTTTTTCCCTTGCTGGTGGTCGAATGGCAGGATCTGCCTTTTGCCAATTACTATCTTTCCATATCCAAGTTTCATCTGACCAAATATCATTTGTGATTCCGCCAAACACAACCCCTTCATTTTGAATCGAGTTATAAGCGGTGCTACTATGAAACAGTGGTGGGGGAGAATTAGATGGACGAAGTAATGACCAGCCAATGGGTTTAGGTTTGGGAGTGCAAGAGATAATAATAAGACCGAGGAAAACTATGATGGCGGAAATTTGTTTCATTGGCTGAAAGTTCTAAATAAGGATACTGGAAATTGTTGATTGAAACCTAACGCACTGGCAAGGATAAAGATACAAATCAACTCGCTTATGTAAGAACCATATTCTAGCATATCATGTGTGCTGTCACTATCTGTTGACGGCCGTTTCTCCCCCAGCTATAATGCCCTTCAACAAGATACACATCGACAATGACAGAGGCAAGTACGGCCGTTTCAATCCCTAGAGAGTTCGCGGACGGTGCAAGCGAATGATTGTTTAGCCAGAAATCCACTCTAGAGTCGCTGCCGAAACAAGGCAAGCCGGGTCAGCCCGTTACAGCTTTTGAGGTCGATAATCAGTTATCGGCAAAACCAGGTGGCACCACGGGCCCCCTCGTCCTGGATAAAACAGACGAGGGGGCTTTTTTATTTTTAGATGGAGGTTCCGGATGACACGAAAATTACAAATGGGACAGAAACAGGCAAGGTGGCATGAAAACGGCCGTTTTGCCACCGCCGCTACCTCAATCTCTCGTTGCCAATTGACAGCTTAACTGAACTTTAGCAACCGCAATGAAAGCAAAGCGCCTACCAATTACCATCCATCTTACCTCTGCGCCTCCGCGCCTTTGCTTTAGAAAATCTTAGGAGAACCTGATGTTAGATATTAACTTGATTCGTGAAAAACCAGAGTGGGTCAAAGAACAGATTGCCAAGCGCAATCAGACCGCCCCCATCGACGAGATATTAGTCGATGACGGCCGTCGCCGGGAAATCTTGCAGGAAGTAGAAGCCCTGCGGCAGCAGCGTAACGAAAGCTCCAAGCAAATTGGGCGCTGGATGGGCAGCCTGAAGAAGATGGAAGCCGATTTGCGCCGGGCAGAGTCGGGACAAGATGTTGGTCAGCCAATTGATGGGTTGCGCACCCAAGTGCAAGCAATTCAGGCCAACGCCGATCAGGCCAAAGACGCCACTCGGGAAATCGGTGATCGCATAGCGGTTTATGATGAGGAATTGCGAGAAATTGAAACCCGGCTCCACAACAACTTGCTTTGGGTGCCTAACCTGCCCCATGCAAGTGTGCCTGTTGGCCCCGACGAGAGCCACAATGTTGTCCATGCGCCACAGGGCGCGGCAGAACCGCAGTTCGATTTTGAGCCAAAAGCGCATTGGGATTTGGGTCCTGCGCTGAACATCATTGATTTTGAACGAGGCGTTAAGCTTAGCGGCAGCCGCTTCTATATTTTGCGTGGGGCGGGGGCGCGTTTGCAGCGGGCGCTCATCCAATTCATGCTCAACACCCATCTTGAGAAACACGGTTTTACGGAGATCTATCCGCCGTTTATGGTCCGTTCGCAGGTGTTTGAAGGGGCTGGTCAGCTGCCAAAATTTTTCGACAATATTTACAGGGATGCCGAAGAAGATTTGATGTGGCTGGGCACGGCCGAAATTGCCCTGACCAACCTGCACCGCGACGAAATTCTGGATGAGGCGGACCTTCCGCTAAAATATGTCGCTTACACGCCGTGCTGGCGGCGGGAGAAGATGAGCGCGGGCAAGGATGTGCGCGGCATCAAGCGGGGCCATCAGTTTGACAAGGTAGAAATGTACCAATTTGTCCATCCTGACCAAAGCTATGCCGTGCTGGAAGATATGCGGCAATATGCTCAGGATATCTGTGATGCGCTAGGATTCCGCTACCGCATCTTAGATTTAGCCACGGGCGATGTGGGCTTTGCCATGACGAAGACCTACGATATTGAGGTGTGGGCAGCCGGTTGTAATGAATGGCTAGAGGTCAGCTCGATCAGTAATGCGGAGGACTTTCAGGCGCGGCGCTCGAACATCAAATACCGTCCGGCTGAGGGAGGCAAGACGCGTTATCCGCACACGCTGAATGCCAGCGGCCTGGCGCTGCCTCGCGTCATGATTGCCATCATTGAGAACAATCAGCAGGCGGATGGGTCGATTGTGGTGCCTGAGGTGTTACGGCCGTACATGGGTGGTCTTGAGGTGATCCAGCCAGCCTAAAAGCGGTCATTGAGTCATTGGGTCACTGGACATAGAGAAAGAGAATCACCCGATCACCTAATTACTTAATGGCTAATTCTCCTACCAAAACTTCTTCATAAACTGTCATCATGCGGTTTACGATGTTGGCCCAATCGTACTGCCGGGCGTAGTCGCGGGCCTGCTGGCCCAAATGTTGGCGACATTTATGATTAGACAGCAGTTCGTAGATGCGAGCGGCCAATGCCTCAGGGTCACGGCTGGGCACGTGGTAGCCCGTTACGCCGTGTTTTACCAGATAGGCCAGCCCGCCTACCTCAGAGGCAATGACGGGCGTGCCCATTGCCATTGCTTCGAGGGCCACCATGCCAAAACTTTCATAGTGAGAAGGCATGACCACCATTTCAGCCGCGGCATAATAGTTTGGCAATAAATCCTGATCTTTTGCGCCCAAAAATGTAACCAAATCATGGATATCTAAATCGGTGCGGAGCTGCTGCAGCCGCGCCATTTCTTCATCCAGATCATCGGCCCACGGATCGCCCCCAATGATGGCCATGCAGGCGTTGTGGAGCACTTCTGGGCGGCGCGCTTGAATGAGCGCCATTGCCCGCAGCATTGTATCAATGCCCTTCAGTGGCTCTATACGACCCGTAAACAATATGTTGGTGTTGCCGCAAGGAATACCCACCTGTTTTTTGGCCACATCTTTAGGAATTGGCTGAAAACGTTCCAAATCAACGCCAGGGGGAATAATGGCAATCTTGCCCGGTTGGGCGTTGTATAGATCAATGAGCTGAGCTTCTTCAGCCGGCGTGGCGGCAATAAGCTTATCTGCGAGTGTCATCACCTTGTATTCACCAGCCAAACGAGCATCTGAGGCACGCTGATTGTCGCTTTGGGCGATCTGGTTTTTCATGTGGCCGAGCGTGTGAAACATGTGGACGATAGGCCGCTGCCAGACGTCACGCAGCTTATCTGCTACCAGCCCAGACAGCCAATAATGACTGTGAATGAGATCATATTCAATGTCTTCGCTGGCTGCGAATTGGAGTACGCCTGCAGTAAATTCATCCAGGTAATTGGCCACTTGGTCTACAGGGATTGGTTTTTCTGGCCCGGCAGCAATGTGGATCACGCGACCCCCGTTGCCCAAGTCATGCTTGATGCGCGGGGCGCAATCATCCTGGGAGCGAGTGAACACATCAACGAGAATACCTTGCCGACCTAACTCGCGGCTAAAATCGCGTACATAAACGTTCATGCCGCCGGTTTTCTTGCCACCTAGCATGGCCAGAGGACAAGTATGAACGCTTAGCATTGCGATTCGTCGAATTTTGGGTGAAGATGCTTGGGTCATTGCGTTACTCCTGCGGGTTATTGTGGATTTCGTTCAAGGTGAAGTCGATAGATCGTCGTGTCTTGCGCCCCAAAGCGGTACTTGTAGGTTTCGTTGCCGCGCAGAAAGTCGAAGGATGTACGGCCGTTTTCAATGGCATATTCAATGGCCTTGGCTGTGATTACCACGCCGAGGCTGAGTGCACCAAACAGGGCCGGATCCAGACCTGAATTGTAGACCCAGATGCGGCCTTTGTAATCAAAGTTAAAAAGTCCCGCCGCTTTTTTGCCATTTATCTCCATAAACAGAAGCTGTAAGGTGCCTGCTTTTTGGGCAGCACGCGCCGCATCATAAAAAACGGCCCGACGACCTTCGGTCAACCAATCTCGTTTTTCAAAGGTGCTCATCTGCAGCAGATCGAGAAAGTCACTGACGGCCGTTTCCACGTCATCGTCTGGCCCCACAATCAATAACTCGGCATCGGCGCCGGCAGCACGACGCAGCTTGCGCTTAATCTCTCGCCGCTGCTTACTATCGATGCTGTCTAAATACCCTTCAAACGTATCCGCCAACGGAATAACCGGGCAAACCTCATGGATGCTTTCTTGAAACAAAAAACCTCGCCGCTGCGCTTCTGCTAGGAGGATAGAGCGCGTGGGTGAGGCTTCCGGGACATTGCACAAGTCAATCGCGTGCCATACAGGAAAGTTGGGGCTACATAAGCAATCGAGAATGGCGCGCCAGGCCGTTTCAGCCTGCTCCGTGGGAGTGATCAAATCAAGGTAATCGGTTTCTTCAACGCAACCGTTAAAGTAAAGGACGCCTTCAATATTGTATAAGCAGGCAATTGCCAGCAACGTGTTGTCTTCCTCGCGTACGGTAATGGTGTGTAAACGGCCGTTTGTGGGATGTAAATGCGTCCACCAGGCTTTTTGATAGGCCAGGGTCTGAAACGGCGTGTCCGTCATGCTTTGTTGAGCCAAAGCGTCCCATTCGTCGGCCAAAACGGTGAACGCGTTACTGTCATTGATTAATTCTGTAATCATTGTTGCGCAAAAGATCCTTTCTTACTTGAAGGTACGTAATAAATAGATTTGAATCGGTTTTTTGAGCTGTTATTTCCTCTTCTATGCCCATTTTCATTATAGCTCGGATTATGCAGGGCACAACGAATACTCATTGCGACATTAGATAAAGACCGAACTAGGCGATAAACTGACGTGATTGAAACTGAATTTCTTACGTAGGAGTTATTTCTTGGGTAAAAAACGACGCCACAAAAACTGCCACCAGTCGACAAAGCGCGGCACTTCTTTTTCGAAACGCACCATAAAAATACTTACCAACAAAACGGCCGCACCGATCCACTGCAACCACGTTAAGCGCTCCCCCAGGAAAACGGCCGCAATCGCAATGGTCACCACCACCTCAAATACACCCAGCAAAGCCGTCTGAATACTGCCCATTGCCTTTACCCCCAAGAACAGCGTGAGGCGAGAGAGTGCGGTTACCAAGGCCATCAGGCCAATGGCTCGCCATCCGTCTGTAGAAACCTGGATTAAGTCTACCGGCACGAAAAACCAGGCAACAGTAACCACAATCGCCATGGACGTGATGGCATACAGGGTCATGGTCGGGGCGGGAATGTCCAGCATGATGCGCTGGCTGAGCACGAGCTGTATGGCATAAGTGACGGCGGCAAATAGCATCATGCCCACGCCAAGCCAGTCAGCGGTGCCTGCACCGCCACGGGTAAGCAAATAAATAGCCCCGATGGTAAGACCCGTTCGGGCAATAGTCAGCAGCGAAATTTTTTGTCCGGCCAGACGCAATAATACCGTCACAAATACTAAATAGCTGATATTGACCAACTGGCCTAACGATGCATCAATTCGGGTGAGGCTGGTATAAAAAAAGATCGAGCCAATGCCGTTTATGGCGCCGGCAATCATGCTGCCGACAATAGCTGGTATGGAGCTACGGATGAGCTGACGCTTAAATAACAACATGCCTGTCCACAAAAATGCAGCGGCAATAATCGTTCTGAAGGCAACCACGGTCATCACGTTGACGCCCGCGGCATAGGCAACTTTGGCTAAAATTGGCACGATGCCCAGGAAAACGGGCGAAAGGAATCCCCACAGCAGCCCAAGTTGCCATTGTTGGCTCGTTGCGCTGTTGTCTAATGGTTTGTCTTTTTGGGGTGCTGTGTCTAGGGCCGGGGTTTTGCTAGAGGGCGTGGCCATGGTACTCCATACACAGTTAAACGATCGACGAACTTGTCAGAAAATCGTTGCAAGTGCATTAAATTTGGTGTTGGTGTGATGGCGGGAATGGGTTGGCAAGTTTGCAGTAATTTGCTGAAAGCAAATAAGAGTTTGAGATGATTGTCTTCCTTTTTTTAGCCCTTATCAAAAATCAATAAGGTGGTTCCTGGCTGACCTGTTCTACCGGCAGCAGGATGTGGAAGGTACTGCCAGGGAACTGCTCTGGGTCGCGTCGTTCGCTTTCTACCCAAACACGGCCGTTATGTGCTTCTATAATTCCTTTAACAATAGCCAATCCTAATCCCAAGCCCCCGCCCTGAAAAGCGGACTTGCTAGTGGAATGATGCTCGATGGAACCAAGCGTATAAAATTGGTCAAAAATGCGCCGATGTTCGCTATCTGGGACACCGATGCCGGTGTCCTGGATAATTAGGTCAATTGTATCGCCTACAGCGCGACCTACGACAAAAATGCTGCCGCCATCCGGCGTATATTTTATCGCGTTACTGAAAATATGGTAAATAGCCGATCTTAGCTGTTCGCCGTCCCCTTCAATGAGAGGGAGCCGGGATAGATCCCCAAGCTGCACGTTGAGCTTTCGCTTGTTACAGACTTCACTATATTCTTCATAAATATCTTCAATAATTTCCGACAGGCGCACTGGACCCAATGCAAGATCAAGCGTGCCAGAGGCGATACGGGCCACCTTAATAATTTCATTTACAACATCTCGCATCCGGGTGACGCCCAGATTAAGCCCTTCAGCCACGCCGGACACCATCTCACCTGGCAACATTTCATCAGGTTGCTTCACTTGCTCATCTAGCAAATGAGCATAGCCGCTGATAAGCGTAAGCGGCGTGCGCAGCTCATGGGACACCATGATGATAAAGTCGCTTTTGAGGCGATCAAGCTCGCGCAGTCGCTTATTTGCATTTTCTAACTCTTGAATCTTATTTTCCAGCCGTTCAACCAAATTCTGAGCGTGTTTTTGCAGGTGCTGGTTTTTCTCATCGGTGCTGAGCGGATCTGCCCGCCCTTGAAGGTAGGCATTTACCTGACTTGGGAAGCTCGTGACGTCAATGGGTTTGGTGAGGAAACCGGTGCAGCCTGCGGCAAGGGCTAATTCGCGGCTGCCGGCACTGTAATTGGCGGTAAGCGCCACGATAGGCGTTCTGGAAAAATTGGGCAAGCTGCGCAACCTGGTTGTAATTTCACGGCCGTCCATGCTGGGCAGATTGATATCCATCAAAATGAGGTTGGGGTGGTGTTGGCGGGCCATCGAGATGCCTTCCAGGCCATCAGCGGCAACGACAACCTGGTAGCCTTTGCTGTCCAGAATGCGTTGTACCAGGCGGCGGCTAGCGGGATCATCTTCAATGTACAAGATTTTTGTAGGTAGAGCTGACGTATTGTCCATAAAGGTTCAGGTAGTTGTTCTTATTTTTGACTAACCGGTTAATTGTGCCATAGGTGGCCACGTTTTAGCAATTCACATTCTTGTCTGAAAAGGACTTTGGGACAAGTGGATAAAATGAGGCGATTGTACTGGGAGGGTGCAAAGAGGGGTGAAATACGGCCGTATTTCACCCTTCTTTTATGCGCCAATATCTTAAATCATCCTTGATGTGTTAAGGCAAAGCCTGCTCGATATCATTCAGCAAATCTGAATCCATAAAAGCGCCTTTTTGCAAAAGCGCTTTGATGTGTCCTTCTAACCGATCTTTTTCATCCGCCGTCAGTTCTTTGGCGGTAATGACAATGATCGGGATCTCACTTAGATGGCGATCTGCTTTCATGGCCGCCACGACGCCGAAGCCATCCAATTCGGGCATCATCAAATCTAAAATGACAAGGTTTGGCCGGGTTTCACGTATAAGCTGCAAACCAGTTTTGCCATCGTGGGCTTCATCAATGTGGAAGTCTCCCTGTGCCTGTAAAATACGACGGATGAGCCTGGCGGCGTCAGGATTGTCTTCAACGATGGTAATGCGCTGGACGCGGCTGTCCAGCTCTTCCAGGGCGGTGAGGAGCCCTTCTTCACGGCTGCGATTGGTTAGCTCGGCCGTGTCTGGCAGATTCATGTCCCTGCTGTAATGTTCCCCCACGATATGTTTTTCTACGGGGAAGGTGTGGCCGGCACAGTTGACGACAACGGTCTCGTGAGGCTGAATTTTGCCTTCACGGATGAGCTTGAAGAGACCGGCAAAGGTAACGGCCGTTGCTGGTTCTACGGAAATGCCATCCATTTTGGCGACGAGATGGAGCGCACTAAATGCCTCGACATCGGTGATGGCATCGATGGTGCCGCCATGTTGAAGGATGAGCTCGCGCAGCACCATGTATGCTTCGCCCGGTACGCCTGTTGCCAGCGTTGTTATATCTGTTCGTGGTTCTTCAACGGATTCCGCCTCAGCCAGCCCTTTATGAAATGAGTGGGCCATTGGCGCGCAGCCGCTGGTTTGAAAACAGCCAAGCTTAGGCAGCTTTTCTACCAACCCTAGCCGCTTTAGCTCGGCAAATCCTTTCATGACGCCAACCGGTCCCAAACCACCGCTCACTGCCTGCAAATACCAATCCGGCGTGCGCCACGGATGCTGGCTGCCGTTTAGCGTGGTGGGGTCTTGTTCGGCAAAAACGGTGCCCAACTGCTCTGCCACTTCAAACGCCAATGTTTTCATCGCTTCTTTGGCTGCGATTCCCTTGATTCCCCGGTCCAGAAATAGATTTTTACTTGCAGCGAATTCAGCTGCGATGCGTTTTGCCTCATCATAGGTACCGGCCACCTTGATGACTTCGGAGCCGTAAAGGGCGACTTCGCGCATTTTGTCGGCTGGCACCGAACTGGTGACAAAAACCCACAGCTTGATGCCGGCACGGGCACTGTAAGCGGAGTATGCGATGGCGACGTTGCCGGTGGAGGCGACGACGGCTTCTTTGATACCAGCCTCTTTCATGGCGCTGATGGCGATGGCTGCCTGGCGATCTTTAAATGAGCCAGTCGGCCCTTGCCGCTCATCTTTGATGAAAATATTGGGATGGCCCAGCATCAGGCCCAGGTTCTGAGCGCGCAGCAGCGGCGTCCACCCTTCGCCGAGGCTGACGATGTTTTCGGGGTGCTGCACGGGGAGAAGTTCTCGATATCGCCACAGGCTGGCCCCGCGATGGTCTAGTTCCTGGCGCCATTCCTGCCCTCGCTGGGCAAGATGGCCATTTTGTCCAGGATGGGTAAGTTCATATTCGGCGTCCAACCAATCGTTGCCGCAGTTTGGGCACGCGGAAAACGGCCGTTTAAACTCAAATTTTGCTTGGCAGCCGCGACAAACAACAGTTATATTCATGGTAGAAACCTTCGGGCTTTTTACGCCATTACAGCAGCAAACTTTATTAAAAAGAGAAACTACCTGCAAGCAACCTTCTGCTTATCTGTTTTGCGTTGCGCCTCTGGCCCGTCAATCGGGTGTTGGGCAACGTGTTAGGTGGCAACGTCGATTATTGGTGGTGCGAGGGGGATTTCCGTCGGCGACTCGTTCCTCTGATGAACCGGTAAAATCACGTGAAATGTTGTGCCCTCATATAAATGGCTCGAAAAATTAATGGAGCCTTGATGCATTTCTATTAACCATTTGGTAATGGGCAGCCCGAGCCCAGTGCCGCCCGTCGTGCGGGTGTTGGAGCTATCCACTTGGGCAAATGGCGTGAACAACTTGTCAAAATCTTCTGGGGCGATACCGATGCCGGTATCCTGCACTTTAATGACCATAACATCATCTTCTGCAAACGCCTGAAGCCGAATTTCGCCTTCTTCGGTAAATTTTGCGGCATTAGACAGCAGATTCAGCACAATCTGCCGTAATCGAATAGGATCGGCTTCAATTTCAGGCAAATCTTCTGGCACTTCCCAAATGAAGTTCACCCGCTTACTGTCAATAAGACTGCGCATCGTATTACGAGCGGGATCGATGACGGCGTGCAGTTGGACAGGTTCAAAGGTGAGCGCCATCTTGTTGGCTTCAATTTTGGCCATGTCTAGGATTTCGTTGATGAGCATTAGCAGATGTTGACCATTGCTATAAATAGACTGCAAATCTTCTTCCTGGGCAGGCGTGGTGGGCCCGTCTATTCCCTTGAGGATGACGCGGGAAAAGCCGATGATGGAGTTGAGCGGCGTACGTAGCTCATGAGACATATTGGCCAGGAACTGCGTTTTGAGCTTATCCAGCGCGCGCAGCTCTTCATTTTGATTTTGGGTCTGTTCAAACAGCTCTGCGTTGGCAATGGCCAAGCTCGTTTGGGTCGCAATACTGCGTAATAGCTGAATATCCCCATCACTATAGGCATTCGCTTCGTAGGACTGCACGCAAATGAGTCCGGCCGGGTTACCGTCTTGTAACAAGGGAATCCAAATAGAGGATTGAGGCAACTGTTTTTCTGTGGTAATCTGCCCTGCTTTTACCAGAGGATCATCCCCCTTCAACATCTTGGGCTGATCTTGGTTGAGGAATGTGTAAAGTGGGTCGCCAGGGGAAAGCACGCGACTTTCCAGCGCAACGGGTTTCTCCTCGACCAACGTGAGGATGGATTCATACTGATTGTTTTTTGGGTGGTATCGGGCAAGGTGAAAGATGGTATTGTCTACTAAACGGCCGACTTCACCGTGGATGATCTTTGCTAATTGCGAAAGGTCTAGTACTCGGGAAATGTTGAACTGAACCTGGTTCAGGGTAATGAGTTCCTGCGCACGGTGCAGGGCTTCATCTAACAGCTTGATGTTTTCTAGTTGCGTGGTGAGATGATCAACGATGGTTTGGGCAAAGAGAAGGTTCGAGCGGGTAAACGGCCGTTCTCCGCTGAGAGAATCGATCGCCAAATAGCCTAGAAGCTCCTGCTGGCTGGCGGCCGGAATGAGCAAGGAAGCATCTGCGCCAAACTGCTCTACGTGTTGCGCCACCGTCTCTTCTGGGTGCGTTGCATGATTGCGGGAAAGCAGGAGCGGTTTTTGTTCGCGGCTTAGCTGTTCAAACGTGTAATCGCCTGCAATGGGCAAGTGGTACGATTTGCTGTCTGCCTCTTGATCGGTGCTGGAAACAAGGATGCCACTGTCTGCACCTGGTTCGTACAGGACAAAGCGACATTGGTATGCCCCCGTATAAGTTTTAATCTCAAGCACTGTAATGTCCAGAGCATCGTCACGCGTGATGGCCTGGTTCAATGCCCGACCGATCCGATACAGTAGATCTGTTTGGCGCGTCAGGCGCTGATTTGCCAAAATAGTGGCCGCCTGATCCGCCAGCGTACGGATCGACTGCAAGGTTGCGTTGGCATAAAAGTTTGGTGTTTGATGACCTAGTGCCAACGTTCCCAACCATTCTTCATCAGTATAAATGGAAATCAGCGCGGCGGTGCTTAGGTTGAATTGCGCCATAAGCTGCGACGCGTACGGGTCGCTTTCAGGCAGTTGCTCTGAGTTAACCAGAATCATTATCTCCGCACTGGAGGTGCTGTCGCTAAAGCTGTGCTTATCTCGAGCAAAACGAAGAGATTCCACCTTCCCGAGTTTGTCATCACTCCAGGATACAGGCGTCATGAGGAAATCGGGCGCCTTGGGGTCAGCGATGATGATTTGAATCACGTCGCCAAGGCCAGAGGTTTGCGCAAAATCTACCAAAGTTTTGTAGATTTCATAGGCGTTCGTGGCTTGACCAATGCGGCGGCTGGCCAGGTAAAGGCGATTGGTTTCATCTAGGGTATTTTCGGTTTTGGCGAACAGGCTTGCGTTTTCCAGGGCGATGGCGAGCTGATCAGCCAGGCTTTGCAGCACGGCCACGGTTTCGCTGGCAAAGGCGCCTTGCTGGCTGCTCTGCACCGTCAGCGCACCAATCGATTTGTGAGCAACTCTGAGTGGAAGGGCGAGTTCCGCCTTCGTTTCCGGCAGCAATGGATTGGGCTTGAAAGCGGTGGCTTGGCGTACGTTTTGTTCGATACGGGTTTCCCCGGTGGCAACGGCCGTTCCAATCATGGAACCGCCCCCAATAACTTGGCTGTGGTTGAGCTCGATTTGTAGTTTGCCCGCCTCTCCGGTACCTGCCCGAAGAACGGCCGTGTTGGATGATTCATCAACCAAAAACAGCCCAACGTAATACAGGTTAAATCGTGAGCGAATCAATTCCACCACTTCCCGCGTCAGCTGATCCTGATCAAGAATGGTGGTAGCTGCGCGAGAAACTTCAGCCGCCAGCCGCAGTTGGTTCGAGTAGGCGCGCGTGGTCTGCACAAATTGGGCGTTGTTCAATGCACTGCCCATCTCCCGAATGAGATCTTGCACAAATTCGCGATCTTCTTCCGGTAGGGTTTCAATGCCAGGAATGTGGATGTGGCCAAAGCTTTTGTTACCAATTTGCAGATCGTAGGTATTGATGTCAGCCGGCGCCGCAGATTCGGTTTGGAAAACCAGATCGCGCACAATATTCAGGCTGTTGTCATCGGCTCGTGCATGGAGGATTGCCTCTGGCGTATTCCAAATGCTATCTAAATAACGGCCGTGTAGAATCTCCAGCTCGTGGGCACGCTGCTGGGTTTCTTTCAGCAAATAGAGATTGTGCCACAATGCGGCTAAATTCTGGGCAAAGGTGCGTATGAGAATGAGGTACGCCTCGTAACTATCCGCGGCGAGATTGTCGTGATTGGCGACCAGTGCGCCTAATATTTGTCGGCCGACGCGCAGTATGATGATAACGACAAGGCCGTCTTCACCAAATTCTGTTTCATAAGCGCGAACAGCTTCCCCTTCCTTGCCAAAGGCTTGGGTGATCAGCTCGGCTGTGCTGGCAGGCGCCTCATCTCCCTGGTGTAAAAATGGGGCCGTGGTGGTGATGACGCGCCAGGCTTCACCTGGCTGCAGTGCTTCAAATAATGTGACATGGGTAATGTCTAACGCCTGGCAAATGCCGGTCACTGCTTCGCGCAGAAGCGTTGCTTTGTCACTTGCCTGGCTAAGCCGGGCGTTCAGCTGCAAAATTTGGTTGAGATTATCGTTGCGCTGTTTTTGTGCATCATGCAGGGAAATCTGTTGATTGAGCTGCGCGTGCAGGGCTTGTTGCAGGGCTACCTGGGCAGTTTCTTGGAAGCGTTGCTGTACGATTTCGCGGGCGCTGGCAAGTTTTTCCAGAAAGAGGAGTTGAAAATCGCACAAACGTTGGGCAACGGCCGTATCCGGGGTAGTTAACTTTACCCGCAGCAGTGCGCGCATCATTTGGGTGCCGGTGACCATGGCCATCCCTTGCTCGGCTAGCTGACCCGCAACGGCCGTAATGTCAGCATCATTCGCGTCTAGCGCCAGGTATTGCTGTAGCAGCGTCATGATTTGAGCTGCTACCGGGCGACCGCGTCTAGGTGACGTCAGTACACCACGATTGTCAATGGCGTGGCGAATGAAGGCATTGTAAAGCACCGTTTCGACTTCGGCTGGTTCTACTTCCCACAGAGTCGTTTGGGGTTGGTCAACCTTCGCTTGCTCTGGCATCGTTAATCTGCTACCTCTTGCTTCAGCATAAACGCGGCAAAAAAAGCCATGCCGATCCCTTCCTCATCCGCTTCCGTAATAAAATCGTCTGGTAGCCCCAAAAAAGGAGCGATTGGTTCCACAAGGCTGAGCTGCCAGGGCGAAAGCATTTCAATGGATGCTTTCAAGGTATTAAGCTTTATAGGTAAGTAGGCTTGCCGGCTCAGTTCCAAAAATTGATGATAGCGTTCCGGCTCGGTAAGCTTTCCGTGTGTTTGGAACACCAGAAAGAGTTTAGAACCAACGGGTGCCCAATCGAAAAGCGCCTGGGCCAAATGTTGTGTTTCGTCCGGGGTTAAAAATAGCTGTATCCCGTTGAGCCCAATAGCAACGGGTTCATCCAGGTGAATAAGCTTGAGCACTTCTGGGGACATTAATATTGATCTGGGGTCTTGTCCGCCGCCGCGAATGTAAGTGATGTTTTCCCGGTTGCTAAACAAACTACGGCCGTAACTTACGGCGACTGGATTTATATCGCTGTAAACAATGCGGCAGCGCGGGGCGAACGCATGCAAATGGTCATTGGAGGGCATTCCTGAGGCCAGATCAAGAAATTGCCTGAATCCCTCCTTGTGCAGAATTTGAGCCGCTTCCTGAATAAAAGCGCGCCGCAGACGCGTCCATTTGCGCAGGGAGGGCAAGACTTTAAGCATTTCGGCCGCCGCTTGCCGATCCACTTCAAAATTGGCCGTACCGCCTACCAGATGATCAAAAATACGGGCAGCATTGGGCACGGTAATATCCAGAAAGGCAGAGGTATTCGGTATCGTATTCATCATGCTTTGGCCTGCCGACCTAGCTGAAGCTCAACGGCCGTTCCGTTTAGCTGTTTAGACAAAGCCCGCAGGCCAATCCCCACAATCGCTTCTACGTCAGCCGATTGATGCAGTTGGGCGCTAATTTCATTCAGGGTTGCCTGACGCTGCGCTCGTGATTCCGCATTGGCCAATAGCTGCGCATTTTGAATTGCAACTGCCAATTGGTCGCCCATAATTTGCAGCGCGCCTAGAAAATCATCCGTAAAGAGATTTGGTACAAGACTTTGTACCGTTAAGGCCCCAATTGTTTTGCCACGCACCCGCAGCGGCAGTGCCAATTCTGATCGGGTCTCGGGCAAATGGGGATTGGGTAGCCATTCAGAGTCAGTCGCGACGTCTTGCATAATGCGTGGTTTGCCGTCGTTCGTGGCGCCACCAACGAGCGATTGTCCACCAACACTCAGTTGGCGCTTCGCGGCTAACTGGGCCGCGCCCGCTTCCCCCGTGCCTGCTTTTAGCACGGCAAACTCATCTTCAACCAGGAAAAGACCGACGTAATATAAATCGAATCGCTCTTTGATAAGCTCAACCGCACGCTGGGTTAAGCTGTCCAGTGCCAGAATGCCCGTCGTAGCGGCGGCAACCTCTGCGGCCGTTTGTATCTGTAGACGTTGTTCAAACTGGACAGCCAATGCATTTTGTACCGCTTCCAGCTGAAGCAAGTTATTAATGGCGATGGCGAGTGTCCCGGCAATTGTTGTGAGCAGGTCCGTATTGCGCTCACTAAATGGCTCCTGGTTTTGCAATGACAGGACACCAATCAATTGGTTTGTGACGATGAGCGGCAGTCCTAGCCAGTATTCGTGAAAGTCATCGGTATCGCCGATGCTAAACGAATTGTATTTTGCCTGATTCTCCGGAGTTGAGTGGATATGGAGCGGTTTCCGGGTGCGGGCGACGTGGCCACCAAATCCCGTGTCTACTGAGAGTGGCGCCATGTTGGACAGATCGATCTCCTTGCCATAGTCGTAGAGGTAATGCAAATTGAGATGTGCCTCATCTTCGGTAAGCAAGCCAATAGCCAGCCCTGTGGTTTCTACCATTGATAGAATTTCTCGGCGGGTGGCTTTGTAAACATGTTCCAAATTAGGGGCTTTAGACAAGGCTTGGCTGAGCCGATTTAATGCACTCAGTTGCGCAACCCGGGCCTGGGTTTCAGAGGTGAGTGTGGCGTTGGCCAAGGAAACGGCCGTTTCATTGCTCATCGCCTGCGCCAGCTGAATCTCACCATCGGTGAAGCTGGCATGCGCCTGGTTGCGAAATAGTCGAATGAGCCCCAATGTCTGAATACCGTGCACCAGAGGAATGTCTAAAAAACTATGCTGCTGACGATCAAACAGCCATTGCCGTTCCACTTCGTCCAGTTTGGCATCGTCACTGTGCCACACTTTCGGTTGGCCAGTTTCCAAAACCTTGCGCATCCCGTGGTGATTGGCCAGAACATAGGTAGACAGGTCAAGCTCAAACTGATCGATAGCGCCTGTCGCGATATCGTACACAAAGTCGACCTGGGCAGTTACGGTTTGTTCCGCCTGATCCCAGGAGAAAATGGTGCAGCGAGAAGCATTTAGCCAGGTGGTAAGAGCGCGAGCAGCTCGACGGTGCAATTCGCCCACATCGAGGGTGCTTGAAAGGAGTGAGTTGTACTCATACAAAATGCGGGTTTCATTTAGGCGGGATTCGGTTCTAGAAAACAGGCGCGCATTGTCAATATTGACGGCAATTTGATTGGCGATGATTTGCAGAATTGCAATGTCATCAGGGGTGAAAATGTTGGGGCGATCTCCCTGTACGTCGAGGACACCGAGCAGGTCGCCACGGGCCACCAGGGGCAAAGCCAGCTCTGAGCGCGTATTGGGTAGAAAGGGTTCTTCCCGGTAAGCCGTGTCCGTTTGCACGTCCTCTACAACACGCGGCTCACGGTGCTGCGCAACCCAGCCTACGATGGAATGATTATCGATGGGTAATTTATATTGCAGATTAATCAGGTCGATATGAACATCGGTGGCAACTTCACGCAGTCGCAACTCTTTATTATCTGGCTCTGCCAGAAAGATTGAAACATGGTAGAAGCTAAACTGTGATTTGAGGAGTACGGCCGTTTCCTGCAAAAGTTGTGCCAAATCCAGGGAATTGCTTCCTTTTTCTGCAATTTCTGCACTATATTGCAGCTGCCTTGCCCTGCGCTGGAGCAGATTCGTTTGTGTCAACAGCTCATTGGCCAGGGTTTTTGAATTGCGCAGTGCCGTAAATGAATAGCCAGAGGTCGCCCACGTGGCAACGCTGATACCCAGGCAGGTTGTCAAATATCCAGCAATATCCAAAAACGAGTAAATCCCGGACAAAACATAGTAAGCCGAAACAGACGTAAGCACTAAAATGCTATACAAAACGGAGGCTCGGACGGAATCCAAGGTTGCAATCGCAACAATCGAAACAAGCATTAAATAGGGAAAAAATTGGTTTTGGGAAGTTGTAATTAGGAGAATGTAAAAGATAAGGTTTAGCACCGCGAAAAAGAGATGTGCGGCCAAACGAACGCGACCTGATCGAATGATGAAAAGGCAAATAAGGGCAAAAACGAAAGAGCTAATGCCTTGAAGGATTAAAGGTTGGGGGTTGCTGTAAGAAGCGGTGACAATCTCAAACAGCACGCGAAAAATGCCCAGGGAGAATAAGACAACAACCAGAACCTGCAAGAGAAACCCTTTTCGTTGAATCTCTACATCATCGCTATCAATTTTGAGCAGGTTCTGAGAGGCACGCATAGTGGAATTAGATTCCCAGGTCCCAAATAGCGTCTCCGCTTAAAATTTCTTTGATTTGTTCTGGAAAACGATCGGCATCCAGCGGTTTGGATAAAAAGCCGTCAAAGCCTGCTTCACGCGCTTTCTTCATTTCGGCGCTGCTCCCATGTGCGGTAACCACGACGACAAGGGTGTTTTGTAAGTGCGGATCTGAACGAATTTGCTTTAACGCTTCGTAACCATCTTCATGAGGCAGGCGCAAATCCATGAGGATGAGATCGACGCGAGACATGGTGTTGGCAAAATCAACCACGCCCCAACCGGTTGTCTTCCATTCACACTTTTGCACACCCATGAAGGCCAAGAGACGCGCGATGAGCACAAAGTTGGAGACGTTGTCTTCGACAACAAGAACAAAAGCATCTTTGGGGTCTACTGGAGTTCTTACAGTGATATTACTCATATGGTATTTCCCTTTTGAATGAAACCGGATGACATCTTGTGCTGCGCACGATGCGTTGAGGCGCATATATAAAATATTGCATCTATCATAAACGGGGCAGCGGTTTGGTTCAAGTATACGGCCGTTCCCCGTATTAAATATTTTTCGCCTGGAAAATAATTCACCACTATTAGGATGACTCCGGTATTTTTATATGATAGCGTTATCGAGTCGATTCTGCCGTTAAGGAATCGAAAAAAGTAGCATCCTGTAGGACCAATGGCACGCTACAGATGAACAACGCACGGCGATGAGGTTAAAATGTTATGAATTTTTTCAACATGAACCAGCAAAAACGGCTTGTTTGGCCCCGTTTGCTGCGCCCTATTTTAAGTCGCTTACCCATACACGGCCGTTTCGCGGCGGCAGCGTAATGGGGACATTCTCCATAAATGGCTGCCCATTTGGGTTCAGTTTTTCTTCAAGCTGCTGGGGGAAGCCTGGCGGGGCAATAATGGTTTCTTCGTGGTCCGCCAGGTTAAAGGCAACAACGGCCGTTTGACCGCGATAGTGCCGTTGGTAAACAACAACAGCGTCATTGGCGTACATAACCCGGAAGTTACCCCGGCGAAAGGCGGGGGTATCATGCCTTAGCTGAATATATTGCTTTATATCTTCTCGCAGTGTGATGTCCCAGCTGCCCTCATCATGCCAGGGGAATGCCCCCCGACAATAGGGATCGTGTGCACCAGACATGCCGATCTCATCTCCATAATAAATATTAGGTGCGCCCGGGACCGTCATCTGACACAAATACATCAGACGGAGCGCCGTTTTGTCATGCCGCGCGACCGTTAGGGTTCGCGGCGTATCGTGGCTGCCCAACATATTCATTTGCGATAACACAACTTCTGGATCGTACAGTTGGTTAAAGATGCGATCCAGCTCAGCAGCAAACTGAGAAGCATTTAATGGCTGAATATAGCCATATCCCATCCGCACTGTATCGGATTGGTCCATATTGTGGCCGGCAAAATAGCCCAATGTTGCCCGGGTAAAGAGATAATTCATCTGCCCATCAAACTGATCCCCTTGCAGCCAGCGATGCGCCTCGCCCCACAGCTCGCCAACAATGTAGGCATCTGCATTTACAGCCTTGCAGCGACGGCGAAACTCGCGCCAAAATTCGTCATCATCAATCTCGTTTGGCACATCCAGACGCCAGCCATCAATCCCTTGTTTCAGCCAATGCGTTGCTACCTGCCATAAGAATTCACGTACGGCTGGCGAATTGGTGTTAAACTTGGGCAAGGAAGCAAGCCCCCACCACGCGTCAAAATTTGGCGGTTGATCTTCGGCAAAGGCATTGATAGGCCAGCTGTGGACGTGAAACCAATCGGTATAAGGGGATTCTTGGCCGCACTCCATCAGGTGGTTAAATTGGAAAAAGCCTCGGCTTGCATGGTTAAAAACACCATCCAAGACAACGCGTATATTGCGTTTGTGGGCTGCGTCCAAAAATTCGGCGAACGCTTTGTTGCCTCCCAAGACAGGGTCGATATTGTAATAATCGTGCGTGTGGTATCGATGATTGGAGGCGGAGGCGAAGAGAGGATTAAAGTAGATTGCATTGATACCTAAATCTGCCAGATACGGTAGTTTTTCGGCAGCTCCCAATAAATCACCGCCCTGGAAACCGTGAAACGTGGGTTTTGCACCCCAAGGTTGCAGGTTGGACGGCTTCGGCAGGTAACCGTTTTTGCCGAAACGGCCGCTCTTGGCAAAACGGTCGGGGAATATTTGGTAGAATACAGCGTCTTTGACCCAATCTGGGGTATTCATACTCATTAAAATTTCTCCTGAAATCATTATAGGACATTTTCTTAACAGCGCGCTTACCTATTTTAAGCAAAGAGGATCAATTTAACACGTCCGGATTAATGATAGGTGTCAATTCGTATTTTTCTGACGCTATTTCATGCTAAACTGAAGGGTGGTTGCATAATAACGAGTGCAGAAGGAATATAATTCAGATGGAACCAATACCAAAATTTAAGCTCCGCGAGCCGTTAATCATCCTGGCGCTTATCTTTCTTTTTATTTTTTGGGCAATTAATGCGTTAAACACGGGCAACGCTTTCTGGTTTTTTCCGGTCCAACCTGCTTTTCAACCCTCCCGAATTGTGGTGCGTCACTATGGCCAAACAGTGGATCTGCAGCCTGGCTCGCCCGGATTCAGTGAGCTGGCCCTCGCTTTAAACGATACGTTTGCCAGTGGTTTTGACAATAATGATCTGGTTTCTATTGGCTTATCGGAAGAAACATTGCGCCGTTATGCTGAGGAAGAGCTGGTCATTGAAACGTATTATGGCCAGAATATTTCGTTTAACACGCGGGTGCGGATGAATAATGTCACCCAGCTGTTGATTCCACTGGACGGCACGCATGCAGACCAGCGGTATCTTTTTTTTGGCGGACGGGGACAGTGGCGCATCGGGGCAATGGTGATGAGTGACGACTCACGGTTGCGAAACACGATGCGGTCGTTAGGCTATTTGGCTGGAGAGTCGTAAATGACAGTGAACAAGACGTTGGCCATGCGCTTGCTGGAGGGCAAGCACGTTCCCTACGAAGCGATTGGCTATGATGCCAGCGAGCGCGATGCGGAAAAGATTGCGGTCCAGCTAGGGGTGCCGCCCGCGCAAGTGTTTAAGACCCTGGTGGTGGCTGCCCCAAAAGACGGCCGTTCTCGCCAAAAGCCCATGCTTGTCATCATACCTGCCAATTGTCAGCTGGACTTAAAAAAACTGGCCAAGCTGGTCAAAGTAAAAAAGTTGAAAATGGCGACCCATCAGGAAGCAGAAGCCATGACAGGATTGCAGGTAGGCGGCATTTCACCGTTGGCGCTGATTAACAAGGGATTTGACATCTATCTGGATGAACGAGCAGGAGCCCAGAGCCAGATGTTTGTAAGTGCCGGTGAGCGGGGGACGCAAATCAAATTGGCGCCTGCCGACCTGCGCAAGCTTACCGGAGCCCGTCTAGGCGATGTATCTTCATCGGGGGAAGGTGAACCTGAATAGGGAAACGTGCGCAGGAGGCTACTTTTCGTCGCCCTCTTTCTTGGCGAGTCTTTGGATGGTTTGGATTACGTCGGGGAAGTCAAACGGTTTTGGCAGGAAAACGGCGTCAATTTTCTCCAGCTCGCTGGCGGCGGGCATTGGCCAGGCACTGACAAGGACAAACGGCCGTTTCTCACCTTGGGCTCGTAACTTGCCTGCCAGCTCCAAGCCGGTCATTTTTGGCAGACGTATATCAAAAAAGAACAAATCCACCTCGGCCAACTCCGGCTCTTCTGCCTGTTTCAGCAAATCTTCGGCATTCATAAAAACAGGTCGCACCTCAATGCCAAACAAGCCCAGACCGCTAACCAGCAGTTGGGCAATGCTGGGTTCATCTTCGACATAAGCAATCTTTACTGTTTCTTGCAGGGTGTTATTTAACATGGTGTCCTCATTCGTACGTATTGAGTGCCTCGCACACTACTGCCCGATCATATCCGATTCATCCCATTTTGCGTAATGATTATTTCGTGAATATTGTGGTTTGGCGTTTGGCCGTGACCAGCATGATATGTGACGGCACTTTTATGGCTTGTTGCTTTGGGCAACGATAGGCAGATAACCGCTGTATACCGGCAAGTACGTCCACTGGGCAAAAAAGGCGGGCGCGGTCACGCTATCATCAA
>CBDUOF010000021.1:0-26626 GCA_965368765.1 uncultured Anaerolineae bacterium
CGCGCATGGACGCGCTCTCTAACAACGCATCAACCGGACAATGCTGACTCCCTGGATAGCCGCCCGCGCCAATCTCAACGGCCGTAACCCCCGCTGCCACTGCCTTATCTAACGCCTCTTCAAAAGGCAGATTTTGAAACAATGCCATGAATACACCAATTCGCATGGAAACCTCCTGTTGTTTGTAAAAACATTTTGTACAACCCTATGTTATTGTGTGATGCCTTGAATATCAAGAAAGCCCGGATTACCTGCCTTTCGTATTCCCCCCCCCCACGTAGTGTTATGAAATATCTTGACTTTTTACTCAAGCTCTATAAACTACAGCTTAAGTTGTAATTACAGGATGACAGGATTACATCAAGGGGTAAGGCGTGAAGTTTAACACAATTATCGACCGATCCACCTATATTCCTTTTTACATCCAGGTTCAAGATGCCCTAAAAGAGTTCATCAGACATGGTGACGCGTCGCCGGGCGATCAGTTACCCAGCGAGCCTGATCTTTGCCAGCAGTTTGATGTGAGCCGAACCGTTATTCGACAAGCGTTACGCGGCTTGGAAAGTGAAGGGCTTATCGTTCGTCACAAGGGAAAAGGGACATTCGTTGCGGAACCGAAAATTGGTGAAAGTTTATTTCAGGAACTCACCGGTTTTCATCAAGATATGAGCCAGAAAGGCCATCCTCCGATTTCTCGCGTCCTAAAGCAAGCGATTGTCCCGGCCAATGCCAAAGTGGCTGCCGTGTTGCAGTTGGCGCCGGAAACGGCCGTTATCCGCATTGATCGGCTACGCTTCGTTGACGAAGAACCCATCGTCCTGGTTACCACTTATCTGCCTCACTCAATTTGCCCCGGCCTGGTAGAAACCGATCTGACACATCGCTCCCTTTATGCCTACTTACAGTCAGAATATGGTTTGGAAATTGCCCGGGGTCGTCGAATCTTAGAAGCCATTGTTGCCGGCGAATATGAAGCAAACTTGTTGGCTGTTAATGAAGGCGCCCCATTGATTTCATTAGATAGCGTTAGTTATTTGGAAGACGGAACCCCGCTTGAATATTATCACGCGCTGCATCGCGGTGACCGGTCGATGTTTGAGGTTGAATTGATTCGCGCGCCTCAACAAGAAACCATTCACGATGTTGCCACCAATGCATAGTTTTTAGCCAAAAAATAATAAGGAGATTGAAAGATGGCGATGAAGGTTGGAATTGATAGTTATTGTTTCCACCGTTACTTTGGCGAAGTCTACCCACATCAGACGGCACCCGCTGATAGTGAAAAGATGACAATGGAAGACTTTTTGACTTTTGCCAAAAAGCTGGATGTGGATGGCGTATCGCTTGAATCATGTTTTTTTCCCAGCTTTGATAAAGCCTGGTTTGTCAATTTAAAGGCCCAACTTGATGAGTACGGTTTTGATCGCGTATATGCTTGGGGGCATCCCGATGGGCTGGAGGCAGGTAAAAATCAGGAAGCGTTTGCAGACATGGTGGCTCAGATTCCCAATGCGAGACTAATTGGTGCCCCCGTGATGCGGGTCGTGGCCAGCAGCTTGATGTTTCGCTTTGAACCTCATGGCCCTCAGCTAGATATTCTGGTGGATTGGTTCAAGGAAGCGGTTAAAGTTGCAGAAGAATATGACGTCAAGCTGGCTGTGGAAAACCATATTGATTACACAGCCGACGAGTGTGTAGAGCTGCTGGACCGGGTGAACTCGCCCTATTTGGGGCTAAATCTGGACACGGGCAACTTTCTGCGACTGCTGGACGATCCGGTTGAAGGAGCCAAGAAGTTGGCCGATCGGGTTTATGCCACCCACATAAAAGATTTGAAACCAGTGAAGGGGTTAGACGCCCGGGAATGGTATTTCTTTTCCTCGACGCCGGTAGGCGAAGGGTTGGTAGATAATCAAAAGCTGGCTCAGATCTTGCACGATGCAAACTATCAGGGATTTTTAGCGGCAGAGACGGATTCGCTGCATCCGGATTATGAAAACAGGGAACATTGGGCTGTTGAGCAGAGTGTTAAGGAGCTCAAACGGATAGCTGCCAATGTAAGATAGACGCCCTGGCCAAAGATTTAATTTCAATAATGAAGCAAGTGTTGACAGATCGCGATGACTTTTGTACTATCATAACGTACTTGCTACAAAAGCTGTAGCAAGTACGTGGCCTAACTTCCTTCTATCGTTCGCTATCTGAGGGCGTTTATGTCTGATACCCTTGCAGGATCCAGCATCCAAGTTGATAAAGCTACCTTTGTTGTGAATGCAGCTGAAGCCTCAATTGTGCAGGCAATTCGGGAGCAGGGGCCTTTGTCACGGACGGATCTGACCCATGCGCTGAATTATTCACGGGCCAGTTTGACGACCATTGTGGGGAATCTGGTGGCATCCGGAATTTTGCATGAGGTCGGAGAGGGACGGTCGGCCGGTGGGCGACGGCCGTTATTGCTCGACATCAATCCCCAGCTGGGCTATGTGGCTGGTGTCGATATCGGGGTAACGAGCGTTGATTTTGCCCTGGCCGATTTTCAGGGACGCATCTTTGAGCGCTTTTCTGAAGCGTCGGACGTCCAGGTGGATCCCGAATTTTTCCTGAACCGCGTTTGTGATGTCATCTCGTCACAGCTGGCAAAACATGACATTGCCCCTGAAAGCCTGGTAGCGATTGGTTTAGGTGTGCCAGGCCCAGTGGAATTTGCCGCTGGTGTGTTGATTGCTCCTCCCTTGATGCCCGCCTGGGAAGGGTATCCCATCAAGGAATTTTTCCGCCCGCTGTTTCCTAATGCGCATGTGGTGGTGGACAACGACGTCAACATCATGGCCAAGGGAGAGCAGAAAGCGGGCAGCGGACAAGGTATTGACAGCTTCTTGTTTGTCAAGATTGGCACGGGCATTGGCTGTGGCATTATCAGCAACGGCCGTATCTACCGCGGTAGTGATGGCTGTGCCGGAGACATTGGCCATATTTGCATAGATTACAACGGCCCCGTGTGTCACTGTGGCAACCAGGGTTGCCTGGAATTTTTAGCGGCAGGCCCGGCTATTGCCGCCCAAGGGATCGAGAAAGCCCAGGCAGGAGAAAGCCCATTTTTGGCCCAGCGGCTGGCGGAAAAAGACGGGGTGTTAACGGCCGTAGACGTCAGTGAAGCCGCCGCCGTTGGTGATCGAGCAGCCAATGAAATTATCCGTCACAGCGGCCGTATGATTGGTGGCGTGTTGGCAGGCCTCGTCAATTTTTACAATCCTAAAGCGATCTTTATCGGAGGCGGCGTTAGCAATATTGGCTACAGCTTTTTGTCCACCATTCGCCAGGCAACGCTGCGCCGGGCAACCGCCCTGTCTACTCGTGGCTTGCAGGTTGAATATTCGCAATTGGGCGCTGACACTGGCGTGTTTGGCGCCATCTGGCTGGCGCTAGAAAACGTATTTACCGTGCAAAGTTAATTTCCGAAAGCTCCTTTGCGGAGAAGCAATAGATGTGACCAAATACAGGAGAGGGAAGAGATGAAGACGATGAATGTGGCCATTATTGGCACCAAATTTATGGGCAAGGCGCACAGCAACGCCTGGTTAAACGCGCCCCGATTTTTTGATATGGGTATTAAGCCGGTGCTCAGAGTGGCTTGCGGCCAAAATGAAGCCGAGCTGAAAGCCTTTGCGGCACGTTGGGGTTGGGAAGAAACGGAGACGGATTGGCGCAAGGTCGTAGAGCGGGATGATGTGGACATTGTGGACATTTCGGTGCCTACGCACCTGCATCGGGATATTGCGGTGGCGGCGGCCAAAGCAGGTAAGCATATTTTCTGTGAAAAGCCATTTGCACTGTCATTGAAAGAAGCGCAAGAGATGTATGAAGCGGCCGACAAAGCGGGCATCGTCCACTATGTGAATCACAATTATCGGCGCTGCCCGGCCGTGATGTTGGCCAAACGATTAATTGACGAAGGACAGATTGGGCGCATTTTCCATTGGCGCGGCGCGTATTTACAGGATTGGATTGTTGATCCTGATTTTCCCCTGACGTGGCACTTGCAGAAAGATAAAGCTGGCACCGGTCCGCATGGCGATTTGAATTCGCACAGCGTCGATTTAGCCCGATTTTTGGTTGGCGACATCAAATCTGTTTCGGCCATGATGACAACATTTATTAAGGAACGGCCGTTACCCGGAGCCGGTGCCGCCACCTTCAGCGCAGGTTCAGGAGAATCAACTGAAATGGGCAAGGTGACCGTCGATGACGCCGCCTTTATGCTGGCCGAATTTGAAAATGGGGCGTTGGGTTCGTTTGAAGCTTCCCGCTTTGCGCCTGGTCGTAAAAACTACAACAGTTTCGAGATTTATGGCAGTAAAGGCAGCATCGTGTTCAATCTGGAACGGATGAACGAATTGCAGCTCTTTCTGCGCGATGACCCTGCCCACGCCCAGGGCTTCCGCACCATTATTGCGACAGAAGGCGGCGAGCACGCCTACGTTGCCAATTGGTGGCCGCCGGGGCACATCATTGGCTATGAGCATGAGTTCCACCATGCGGTGGTTGACTTTATGAAGGCAATTGAAACGGGTAGCGGCATTGCTCCTAGTTTTTATGACGGTGTGAAAGAAGTGGAAGTGTTGCAAGCTGGCATTCAATCGGCTCAGACGGGCCAGCGTGTGGCCGTTCGTGACGTGGCTGGCTAAATCCATCAGGGAGAGAAACGTGAAATTCGGCGCGAATACTTTTATATGGGAATCTCCTTTTTCCACAGAGGCACATCTGTATTTGTGCCAAAAGGTGGCACAGATGGGCTTTGATCTGATTGAAGTGGCCGTCGAAGATCCGACCCTGGTGAATGTGCCTGCTTTGCGGCTTGCTACAAAGCAGGCTGGGATCGACGTTATCGTCGGTGGCGCGTTTGGCCCGGACCGTAATTTGAGCAGTGCCGATACGGCCGTTCGCCAAAACGCCGAAAGGTATTTGCAGTGGTGTATTGAAGCCGCCGCTGAACTGGAGTCACCATTAGTAACTGGGCCAATGTATTCGGCTGTGGGCAAAGAGAGGCTGGAAACGGCCGTTGCTCGTCAACAGGAATGGGATCGCGCCGTCACGGGATTGCAAAAATGGGGCAGCTACGCAGAAAAGCACGGCGTGAAGCTTGCCTTTGAGCCCCTGAATCGTTTTGAAACCGACATGGTCAACATTGTTCAGCAAGGGCTAGACCTGATTGAACAAGTTGGAAATCCTGTCGTGGGGCTGCATCTGGATACATTCCACATGCATCTGGAAGAGAAAGATTCCGCTGCCGCCATCCGTCAGGCGGGCCCGCACATTTTCCATTTCCACGCCTGCGAAAATGATCGCGGCGTCCCGGGCACGGGTCAGGTCAACTGGCGCGATGTGGCGCAGGCACTTCACGACGTCGATTATCAGGGTCCTGTGGTGATCGAGTCCTTCACCCCCAACGTGCAATCGATTGCCCGAGCTGTCTGCATTTGGCGCGATATTGCTCCGGATCAGGACGCAATTGCGACAGAAGGATTAACCTTTTTAAAGCAGCTGATGGCACGAGAGGGAGCAAAAAGCGCATGACAAAAGCAGCAGACCCCATCCTGGAAGTTCGCAACATCACCAAACAGTTCCCGGGGGTACTGGCGCTGAATGATGTATCGGCCAAATTTTATTCGGGCGAGGTTCATGCTTTGGTGGGTGAAAACGGTGCAGGAAAATCTACGTTGATGAAGATTCTGGCGGGTGCTTATGTTCCGGATAATGGCGAGATTCGCTACCAGGGTGAGTCGATTCGTTTTAATCACCCACGTGAAGCGCAAGAAGCAGGAATCAGTATTATTTATCAGGAGTTCAACCTGCTGCCAGAGCGAACTGTCGCCCAGAATATCTTTTTAGGTCGGGAGCCCACGCGCCGTGGCCTGATCGATCACCGTCAATTAAATCGCAGGACAATGGACGTGTTGAAGCAGGTGGGGGCTGAGGGCATGATCGCGCCTGATATCAAAGTAAAAGCGCTTTCAATTGCCGAGCAGCAGTTGGTAGAGATTGCCAAAGCGCTCTCGTTTGAGGCCAAAGTGCTGATCATGGATGAGCCAACGGCCGCATTGGCCACGCATGAAGTTGAAATTTTGACCAGGCTTGTGCACAAGCTGATTGCTCAGGGATTGGCCATTATCTTCATTTCCCATCGATTTACCGAGGTTTTTGATCTGGCCAAAACAATCACCGTTCTGAAGGATGGCGAGCTTATCGCTACGGTTCCGGCAACCGATGTAACGCCAGGCAAAATCATCACCATGATGGTAGGTCGTGAACTGGATCAATATTTTCCAGGTTTGGCCAAACCAGAGGATGTTGGTGAGGTCGTGGTGGAGGTCATCAATGGCGGCAACGCCAAGCTAAGCGACATTAATTTTCAACTACGGGCCGGTGAGATTGTTGGTGTGTCGGGCTTACAAGGGTCTGGACGCACGGAGATGGCCCAGGCACTTTTTGGTGTGGAGCCGTTTTCGCAAGGCGAGTACAGGATCAAGGGAAAAGCTGCCCGAATCAAAACGCCCAAGGGGGCCATTAAGGCCAAGATGGGCTTTGTTACTGAAGATCGCAAGGCGGAAGGCATTTTGCCCAACCAGCCTTTGAATGACAATGTTCTAATGTCGGTTCGGGCATTGCAAGCAACACTTCGTCGCGTTATGCGCTACGGTATTGGTGACAAGCCGCAGCTCGTGTCAGAGTTGGCCAAGCAAGTTGATGTGCGCACGCCTAGCCTGACGCAAGAAGTGCAATATCTCAGTGGTGGCAACCAGCAGAAGGTGGTGTTGGCCAAATGGTTGGCCTCTACCTGTGACATTTTTATTTTTGATGAGCCGACACGCGGCATTGATGTAGATGCAAAAGCCAGCATTCATGAGATGATTCGTGAATTAGCCAGAGCCGGAGCGGCCGTTTTGATGATTTCGTCCGAGCTACCAGAGATTATCGGCATGAGTGATCGCATTGTGGTGATGTGGGACGGCCGTATCCGTGGTGAATTACCAGCTGGTTCTGGGGAAGAAGCCATTATGTTTATGGCCACTGGTCACCAGGATAAGGATTAAATCGTTATGACTGCTATTACTTGGACCAGTATTCGCTCGCGGGTGCAAAAATCAAAAATTCCGCCGGTTTACGGCATTCTCCTGGTTGTATTCCTGTCAGCCATTGCTTTAGACGCTGTTTTTGGTCGTGGTCAGATTACGTCCAGCACCATTCTTACAAACATGGTCGTTCGATCTGTGGCGCTGGGCATTGTCGCGGTGGGGCAAACCTTTGTCATGCTGGCGGCTTCTATCGATCTGTCAGTCGCTTACCTGATTAGCGTAACGGCCGTAATGGCTTCTTACCTGATGCAGGGTGACCCCAGCCGCGTGCCGATGGCCATTGCGGCCGTTTTTGGCATCGGTGCCGTGGTGGGGTTGATCAACGGTTTAATCGTGAGCAAGCTCAAGGTGAATCCGTTTATTGCCACGCTTGGCGTCGGTCTGGTGTTGAAGGGGTTTCTCAACGCCAGTTTTGAAACATTTGTCGGGGCCGTGCCGCGCAGCTTCCAGGCATTTGGCTATGATGCCATTGGCCCAGTGCCGATTTCCATTTTAGTGCTGTTGGGTGTGACGGCGGTGGCCGCTTTTGTGTTGAGCCGTACCAAATTTGGTGCGCATCTTTATGCCGTGGGCGGCAACGAGGAATCTTCTCGCCTCTCTGGCCTGCGCACAGACCGGGTGATTATTCTTGCCCATATCGTGTGTAGTTTAACGGCCGTTCTCACGGGTCTCTTCATCGTAAGTCGCCTACGTTCAGGGGCGCCCTGGGTTGGCCCAGACGGATTATACGATCTGGAATCGGTTGCCGCCGTTGTGGTTGGCGGCACGGCGCTCTCTGGCGGCAAGGGCGGCGTTGTTGGCACCCTCGCTGGGGTCCTTATTTTTGGAGTCCTAGACACCATGTTTAACCAACTTGGCGTCGATACCTTTTTAAAACAGGTTTTGCGCGGGGCAATCATTATTCTCGCGGTTGCCAGTTACACCATTCGCTCCAAAGAAAAAGCTGCTTAAGAAATAAGAGCGTGACTACCAGACCCTAAGGGGTTGTGGGCGGCTAATTTATATCATGAGAGACTTAACCCTTAGGGTCTAACCTAGGAAA
The DNA here is from genome assembly GCA_965368765.1 of uncultured Anaerolineae bacterium. Classification (GTDB taxonomy): domain Bacteria; phylum Chloroflexota; class Anaerolineae; order Promineifilales; family Promineifilaceae; genus Leptofilum. The sequence continues at coordinate 8,176 of CBDUOF010000021.1, forward strand.
GAAAGACAATGGCTCAAATTACAACAGTGCAAGAGCAATCTTTACGGGATCGATTGGTCACAGTTTTGCGCAATACTTCTCCAATTTATGTAGTGCTTATCCTCTTGCTGATTGGCATTGGGACGCAAAACCCGGTGTTTTTGGAGCCAGCGGGCTTCCTCAATTTGCTGCGCCGGGCAGCCCCACTGATGATCCTGGCGGCTGGACAGCTGTTTGTCATTGTCGCTGGCGGGTTTGATCTGTCGGTTGGCTCCATCATGTCGCTGACAGTCATCGGCGCATCACTGCTCATCAATAACGATCCGGCCAATACCTGGTGGGTGATTATTGTTCTGTTTGGCATAGGCATTGTTGCTGGTTTAATCAATGGTGCGATCGTTTCCTACCTCAAAGTCCCTTCCCTCATTGCCACGCTGGGCATGCTGCTGGCTTTGCGCGGCGCCGGCTTGTACTGGACGGGGGGAGCCCCTCGGGGTTACCTAACAGAAAACTTCCGCATATTTGGCCGCGGCTGGCTGGAAAATGTGCCGCTGGTAGAGCGCTTCCCCTTTGCCGTCATGGTATTGATTGTGGTGGGTGGCATTGCAATCTACTTGTTTCATGCAACCAATTTGGGCCGACAAATTTTGGCCATTGGCGATAACCCCAGAGCGGCCCGGTTGGCGGGCATCAACGTAGAAAAAATACGAATCGTGGCCTTCATTTTGTCGGCAATCAGCGGGGTCATCGCTGGTATTTTGCTGGGTGGCTTTGGCGGCGTTAATCCGGACGCCGGTGATGGCTTTGAGCTACAGGCGATCTCTGCGGCCGTTTTAGGCGGCGCTGTTTTGTTGGGCGGGCGCGGGTCCATGCCTGCAGCAATTGCGGGTGCACTTGCCCTGGAAGCGCTTTTTACTTTGCTCAACTTATTGGGCTTGCCCAAACCATTGCGGGATGCAGTACAAGGGTTCATTATCATCGGTGCGGTCGCTTACGCCGCTTATCGTTCCCGTCGAATTCACTAAATGGAAAGGAGGTGTCTGAGAAAATAATATTTTCAATTAGATCCAACTATTAACAAGTTTTTTCATATTACTTCCCTAACGGAGGAGAAACAGTATGTTACGCAAAGATTTTAGACGTACCTGGTTTTTGATGATCGCCTTGTTTGCCCTGGTGTTTAGCCTGGCAGCCTGTGGTGGTTCCACAACCACCGACGAAGAACCGGAAGCCGATGCGCCCGCAGTCGAAGATGCTGGGACGGAAGAAGAAGCAATGGATGAAGCACCTGTTGCTGCTGGGCTGGAAAGCGATGCGGCCGAAGTAAAATCTGAATTTTTCAGCCAGGAACAGTATGAGCGTGCCATGCGCCAGATGACGTTGACCCCAGAAGGTCCTGACGGTCAGCCGTGGCTGCAATATCTTGAAGCAGAATTTGTAGACACCAGTGAATACGCCAAAGACGGCCCATACACCTTCTGCTTCTCGAATGCGGGTGTTAACAACCCATGGCGTGTTGTTGGCTACAATACGATGCAGGCCGAAGTTGATCTGCATCCTGAGATTGAAGAGTTCATCCATGTAGATGCTGAAGGCAGCGATGAAAAGCAGATTTCTGACATTGCTGATCTGGTTGCCAGCGGCAACTGTGATGTCCTAATCGTTTCCCCCAACACAACGGCCGCTTTAACGCCGGCTGTTGAACAAGCTTGTGAAGCACTGCCGGTTGTTGTTTTTGATCGCGGCGTCTTCACCGAATGTCCCGTGAGCTTTGTCCAACCTATCGGTGGCTACGCTTTTGGTGAAGCTGGTGCGCGTTATATCATCGACAACTGTGCGGATGATTGCAATGTGCTTGCCTTACGGATTTTACCTGGGGTCGACGTACTTGAAGAGCGCTGGGCTGCTGCCAAGCTGGCCTTTGAGGATTCAAATATTAATGTGATTGGTGTGGAGTTTGGCGACGGTGATAACGCCAAGGTAAATTCTATTATTTCCGATTATCTGGATCGCTTTGGTCGAATCGATGCTGTGTGGATGGATGCCGGGGCAACGGCCGTTGCTGCCCTTGAAGCGTTTGAAGATGCGGGCCAACCCTATCCCATCATTGTCGGTGAAGACCAGCAAGACTTCTTGGTGAAGTGGCAAGAGAACGATCTTTCTGGTATCTCCCCCACTTTCCCCACCTTCCAATGGCGTACGGCAGTCATCGCCGGCCTGCAAATTATGCAGGGTGAAGAAGTACCGGCCGTATGGCGTTTGCCTCAACCGACCATCACCAACGAAAACCTCGATCAATACGTACAGCCCGACATGCCACCGCTCCATTACGCCATGTGTGGTTGTGAAGAAATGCCAGACTTCCCGGCTCGCTGGGGAGGGCAATAGCCTTAAGCAAAGCGTCAACCTGACGCTTTTGTAACAAGATGTGAACCTGTGCTGAGACGTTTGGCACAGGTTCGCCCGTCGGCTGCGTTCGCGAAGGATGCCGGACGCAGCCGGCAAACAATCGGGGGATTCAGATGATTGAAATTGGTTTTCATACCGACGCATTTAACAGTTCGTACTGGAATTTCGAGAAATGCCTGCAGTGGGCGCAAAAGAATGACGTGCACTACATCGAATGTGGCACGATTGATGGCGTAAGCTGGCTGCATGGATTGGGCTATCAGCCACATATTTCCCTGACAGAAGATCCGCTGGCGGTACGCCGCAAGATGGATGATTATGGCGTGAAGTTCTCACAGCTTGATGCAGCCTATCCGCTGTCTGTACCGGACGCGACCTATTTGGCCACCACTTATATCAACAACACAATTCGCTGGGCTTATTTGGCCGGTTGTCGTCATATCGACACCACGGATCACATGTTTAAGCCAGACGGTTTAAGCGATGCGCAGGCGCTGGAAAATATGAAGCGGATTTATGGCGAAGTGCTGGAAACGGCCGTTCGCTACGACATGATCATCAACATCGAGCCCCATGGCTATTACACCACCAAGCCCGAATATATGGCGCAGATGCTTAACTTTTATGATACGCCGCATCTCTGCATGAATATGGACACCGGCAATACGTTTATCGCTGGACAAGACCCGGTCGCTTTCTTCGAAAAGTTTAAAGATGAAGTCAGCCACGTTCATGTTAAAGACGTCAGTGAATCACTGGCAGCATCCCTTCGCGGCGAATTGACCGGCATTGCTGTCAGTAATACCGCCATTGGCGATGGCGTGAATGGTGACAATATCAGGAGATGTTTCGATATTCTGGTTGACATTGCCTATGACGGGGTCGTTAGCATTGAATGTGAAGGGCAAGGCGGACCGATGATAGAGAAGAGCCTGGGCTGGGTGCGTGAACGGGTGGCTGAGGCAAACGGTCGTATCGCCAAAAACTAGAAATTGAATGCGCCAAAGGTGGCCTCAGGCGACTACGAAAAATCAGGAGCAAAACAATGGCAATTAAAATTGGTGTTAATATGGAATTTGTGCGCCACCATGACAAACCATTCGCTTGGGGCGTAGCCAAAGCTGCCGAAATTGGCTATGAATACATCGAGCCGATGGTACACATGGGGCGCGAACTGTTGAGTGAAGCGGGCTATTTTCACTCCGTTTCCATGTTTGACGATCCGCTGTGGATGCGCGAGCTGTGCGACAAGCACAACATCAAACTGTCTGGCCTGTCTTCCCACACGCCGCTTTGTAAACCGGAAATAAGCGTGGAATACCTGAAAATGGCCATCCGCTTTGCCGCCGATGCGGGCGCGCCCGTCATCAACACAGATGAAGGCCCCAAGCCAGTGTGGACGAGCAAAGAGATGGATTACACGCTTATGCAGTACACTCTCAAAGAGGCCAGTCTGGTAGCCGAACGTCACGGAATTCAAATTGGGCTGGAGCCGCATCAGCAGTACAGTAAGACGCCCGATGGCCTGGACAGTATCTATAATTTGGTAGATTCCCCCGCGATTGGCATTAATTACGACACGGGTAACAGCTATCTGGCCGGTGGCTCGGATCCTTATGAGTGGCTGGAGCACGTCCGGGAGCATCTCGTTCATCTTCATGCCAAAGATATCAGCTTACAGCAGGGTGAGGCTGAGCGCGGCAAGGTGACGGGCACGCCGGTTGGCTGTGCCTGTGGCGAGGGCGTGGTTGATTGGCAGCGGGTCATCGATATAGTCAAGCCTGTGGCTCAGCACAAAGATATTATTTTCAGCGTGGAATGCGGCACCGTGCCTGAAGCAATTCGCAGTTTTGAGCATTTGTCTAAGCTGCTTTAGTGGGAGACTGGAGATTAGCGATTGGATTCAGCGCTAAATCTTCAGTCTGATTTTTTAAGTTGTCCTGTAATGACAGGATTACAGCTTGGAAGGGATAGAAAGGCATGAGGGCGAAACAATATCTGCTAGGCGTTGATCTGGGTACCAGTAGTACCAAAGCGGCTCTGTATGCAACAGATGGCGAATTGGTGGGCCAAACGGCCGTTCCTGTCCCGCTCTACACCCCCAAGCCCGGTATTGTTGAACAGGAAAATGACGATTTCTATGAAACGGCCGCACGCGCCATCCGCCAAACGGTACAGGAAAGCGGCATTGACCCCCGTCAAATTGCTGCCCTCGCGTTCGACAGCCAGATGGCTGGGGTTGGTTCCATTGACGAAAACTTCAGGCCAGCCACACGCTTTGACTCCTGGCTGGATATGCGCTGCCAGCCCTACATTGAACAAATGGATAGCCACTACGGCGAGCTAATTACCCGGCTGACTGGCTGCCCCCCCACCTGTAACCATGGCCCTAAAATTTTGTGGTGGAAAGAGGAAGCGCCAGAGGCATACGGCCGTGTGGCCAAATTTATCATGCCTGCCACCTATGTCGCCGGACGGATGGCGGGTTTGTCGGTAGACGAGGCCTTTATTGATTACACTTATTTGCACTTTACCGGTTTGAGTGATGCCCAAAATGGGCGTTGGTCCGATGAGCTGTGCCGTAAATTAGGGGTGGATCAATCTAAATTGCCGCGCATTGTGGAGCCATGGCAGGTGGTGGGTGAAGTGACTGAGCAGGCCGCAGCTGAGTTTGGATTGGCCCCTGGCACAATCATTGCGGCTGGCTGTGGCGATACGGCCGCCAATGCGCTGGGCGCGGGCATTGTGCGGCCTGGCATGGTGTTTGATGTTGCCGGAACCGCTTCGGTGCTGGCTGCATCCACCGATAGGTTTATGGCTGACGTTAAAAATAGAGCCTTGTTAACGATGCGCTCGGTCATTCCTGGCCTGTGGAATCCGCTGGCCTACATAGGCGGGGGAGGGCAGGCGCTGCGATGGTTCCGTGAGCACTTCTTTAATGCTCATTTTGGCAAAACTCAGCCCAGAACAGAAGATTTGTATGCCGAAATGATCGCAATGGCGGCGCAAACACCTTTGGGGGCGGATGGGCTTTTCTTTTCGCCCCATTTGGGCGGCCGTATTTGTCCGTCTACGCCAGACATGCGTGGTGCCTGGATCGGATTTTCGTGGAGCCATACTCAGGGTCACTTTGCCCGCGCCGTGTTAGAAAGCATTGCCTTCGAATATGCCTATTATCTGCGCATTTTGCGCAATGCACTGCCTGATTTGGAACTGACGGAAACCAGAGCAATTGGCGGCGGCGCGCGCAGCACTTTATGGAACCAAATGAAAGCCGACGTTCTGGGCGTGCCCTACCAACGGCTGCAGCGCACCGAATTTGGTAGCTGGGGCAGCGCCATGATAGCGGGCAAAGCCGTGGGGGTTTTTGATGATTTGGCGGATGTTGCAATCGTTCACGCCCGACCCGCCGGCACGCCGCTGCTGCCAGATCAGGAAAACCACAAGCAGTACGAACCGCTGGTGGAGAAGCATATCGCTTTGCAGGCAACCCTGCGCGACACCTTTGTGCATACGTTGCACGATTGAGTTATGAGATGGGTCCAATCTCTAAGATGGGACCCATCTGAAAAAGGAGACAATTTTTTCTGATGAAAAAACAAGTACGTATTTGCATGATTGGTGCAGGACGCGTAGGGAAGCTACACGCCGGCACGCTAAAACGATACGTGCCCGATAGCGAGGTGGTTGCACTTGTGGATCCTGCAGAAGCGATCCTTCAGGAAACGGGAGAGCAATTTGGCATCGACGGCCGTTTCGCTTCCCTCGAAGCTGCCCTGGACAAAGCCAGATTCGATGCCGTCATCATTACGACCCCCACCTTTACCCATCGCCAGCTTGCCCTTCTCGCCGCTGAACAGGGCAAGCATGTTTTCCTGGAAAAGCCGATGGCCATGAATTTGCAAGAGTGCGACGATATCATTGAGGCAGTCGAGGGGCGTGGATTGCTGCTGCAGCTGGGCTTTATGCGCCGCTTCGATCCCGAGTTTGTCGCTGCTGCGGAGCGCATCTTTGCCGGTGAAATCGGCGAGCCAATGATGATCAAATCCCTGACGCATGGGCCAGGATTGCCCCCGGCCTGGGCTAACGACATTCGCACGTCCAACGGCATGATTGCCGAAGTCAACAGCCATGATCTTGACTGTACTCGCTGGCTGATGGGCGCCAATCCGCAGCGCATTTATGTGGAAACGGCTAATTTTAAAGGCGAAGAGCGCGGCGCCCACGCCGAGCATTTTTACGACAACATGTTTGCCACCCTCAAGTTTGAGTCTGGCGCCTTGGGCAACATTTCGGGTGTCTGCCCCTGCGATTATGGCTACGATGCCCGTGTAGAAATCATTGGGAAGCGCGGGATTATGCAGATTGGCTCGATGCAGGGCATGGACGTGGTGGTCTGCGTAAACCGCGATCAGGGTCTAATCACCCCGATTTACCGGCGATGGCCGGAACGGTTTGCCTGGGCGTACATCAACGAAATTCAGCACTTTGTGGCATGCATCCAAACGGGGAACAAGCCGCAGGTTGGTGGAGAAGACGGCCGTTGGGCCGTGGCCGGTGTTATCGCCGGGACAAAATCCTTGCTAGAAGGTCGCCCGGTGTTGCTGGAAGAAGTCATGAATCCCGCGCTGCCCATTCCCTGGCAGAATGAATCAGTCGCATGAAGTGGTGGATAAGCATGCTGAGTTGGGAGCAAGTATGGCCAGTTATGAGATGGGATCGGGTGTTTGTTGCTCCGACCCTGGGTAACGGCCGTCACCCAGACAACCGCGTGCTGTACCTACGGCTGCCTGCGGGGCAGCAACTTGCGCGTTTCTTTGGGGCCATAAAATGAATGGATGTGTCATGACCGTGTTGGGGCCGGTTGCACCATCTGATCTGGGCATTGTAGATGCGCACAGCCACGTGTGGATTGAACCTGTGTCGGGCGCTACCTCGAACGCGCCGGTGCTGCATGATGAAGCCGCGATTACGCGGGAATTGATCCAGTATCGCGCAGCAGGCGGGGGCGCAATTGTGGATTGTCAACCGGGGGGCTGTGGGCGAAACGGCCGTAGCCTACGCCAGATTGCTCAAAACAGCCAGGTACATCTCATCGCCTGCACCGGTTTTCATCGCCGCATTTATTACCCGCCAGATGCGCCGCTGTGGCAAATGAGCGCAGATTCCGCGACCAATTTGTTCGTGACTGAATTGACGACCTCCTTGGTAGAAACGGCCGATCAGAAAGCGCCCGTTCGCGCCGGATTTATTAAGATCGCCGGAGAAGCCACCCTGGCACAAACGCCTTGCCATTTACTGGAAGCGGCTGCAGCTGCCTGCCTTAGCACGGGCTGCGCCATTGAAATGCACACTGAACAAGGGGCGGCTGTCGAAGATTTCTTGCAATTTTTTGTTGATCAGGGTGTCGATCCCCAGCGGCTGGTTTTTTGCCACGTGGACAAACGACCCGATTTTGCCTTCCACCAGGCCATCGCTCAATCGGGGGCCATGCTGGAATACGACACGTTTTTCCGTCCCAAATACAGCCCGGAGCAAAACGTCTGGCCGCTGTTGGAAAAGATGACGCAGGCTGGTTTTGCCGAGCAGATTGCCTTAGCCACCGACATGGCGGACGGTAACATGTGGCAGCAGCTAGGCGGACAGCCGGGCGTGGCGGCATTTGTGACCCAAATTCAGCTACAGTTGGTAGAGTTGGGACTGGATCACAAGATAATCAACCAACTCATGGGGGGGAATATCGCGCAGCGACTGACGATGACTCCCTGTGAAAATAAGCGTTGCACAGAGCAATACGGAGAAGCCACAGAGAAACACAGAGAAAAGAGAGAGAAATCTGTGTGATCTGCCGATGATTAAGGAGCATTGACTTTGAAGACGGTACCATTTGCATTCAATCTGAACCCACCTGACTTTATTCCATCGGTGTACGATAACCATATCCAACGCCAGCTCAGTGCCATGAAAGGACAATACCTCAATCAGGAAGCCTACAGGCAGCGCCTGGCCCAGGCAGATGATCTGCTGTATGAAGTTTACGAGCTGCACCGGCCCACGGTGCCAGGTGAACTGCTGCACGGCATTTCCATCGTTCATCCCGGCAAGGTTGGGGACGAATTTCACATGACCAAAGGTCATTTTCATGAAGTGCTGGAGACGGGCGAAATTTATTACTGCCTGAAGGGAACTGGCTTCATGGTAATGGAAACACCTGAGGGGGAGTGGGCTGTCGAGGCGCTCTATCCAGGGCGGGTGCTGTGTGTGCTGCCTCGATGGGCCCATCGTTCGGTCAACAGCAGCCAAACAGAGGAGTTGGTCACCTTTTTTATCTATCCTGGTGATGCGGGACACGATTATGGCACGATTGAGCGGCAAGGTTTTCGCAAGTTGGTGGTCGAGCGAGATGGCCAGCCTGCAATTGTGGACAATCCGCGCTGGAATCCGCCGGAGACACCATGAAGCCGCTGCATGAGTGCCACGTTTTGGTCACGCCAACCTCTTACGGCCGTTTCGATCCCACTTTGAAAACGCGCCTGGAAGCGGCTGTTGATCATGTCACTTACAACGAATCTGGCAAGCCGCTCACCTCAGCTCAGCTGCAAGACCTGCTGCCTAAGGTAGATGGTTTCATTGCCGGGCTAGATGAAATTGACGCCGCCGCGATTGCTGCCGCGCCCCATTTACGGGTCATTGCCCGCTACGGCGTGGGCACCAACAATGTGGATTTGGACGCTGCCACAGCGCACGGCGTAACGGTAACCAACACACCCGGCGCCAATTCGGCATCGGTCGCGGAATTGACGATTGCACTCATGCTCAATTTGCTCAGACCGTTGGAAACGGCCGTGGCCCAAACGAGGCAAGGCGGCTGGCCACGACTCAAAGGGACCTCTCTGGTGGGCAAAAATATCGGCCTAATCGGCCTGGGTGCGATTGGCAAAGCAGTCGCTAAGCGGCTTGTCGGCTTTGACTGTACCGTCCTGGCCTGTGACGTGGTGGCCAATCTTGAATTTGCCCAGCAGCATGGCGTAACGTTGCTGCCCCAGGCGGAACTGCTGGCGCGGGCTGACATCGTTTCTTTACACATCCCCGTGCTGCCGGAGACCCAACAAATGGTCAACATGGCCTTTTTGCAGCAGATGAAGCCGGGCAGTTATCTAATTAATACGTCCCGAGGGGAACTATTGGATGAAGCGGCCTTGTATGCGGTGTTGCTAAACGGCCGTCTAGCTGGTGCCGCCCTGGATGCATTTCAGCAGGAACCGCCGGAAGCGACCAATCCGCTACTGGCGCTGCCGCAGGTCATCCCCACCCCGCATATGGGTGCTCACAGTGATAGCGCCACCAACGGTATGGGCAGCATGGCGCTGGCCGATTGTTTGGCCGTTCTGGCAGGTCAGCCGCCTGCTTTTCGCGTCGTTTGACAAGTGACAACTACCTGTTTCTCATGAGGGCCGTAAATGAACAAAGCAAAAATATTACAAAAAACGCAAAGGATATAACTCATGAATTCATACAACATTGTCAAAAAAGGGGTGCCTACGTTCTATTTTGTGGGCGTCACAACGGGCAGCTCTTCTATCAACAACGTGTTTCCCCTGTGGATGGATGTTTTAGGCAGGCCTGAAGTGGTTCTGGAAGGCATTGACCACAAGATTCATGATGAGCCCGATGCGTATCGAGCCACTGTGGCCCAGATGAAATATGATCCCAACTCGTTGGGGGCGCTGGTGACTACCCACAAGCTGGATATTTATGCCGCTGCCGAGTCGTTGTTTGATTACTTTGATCCATATGCCCAAGTAACGCATGAATTGTCGAGTATTTCAAAGCGAAACGGCCGTCTCGAAGGCCACGCTAAAGATCCGATCACGGCTGGTCTCAGTTTAGACCACATCATCGGCGAGAGCTATTTTGGCGATACCGGTGGGCATATCCTTTGTTTGGGTGCAGGCGGGTCTGCCCTGGCCACGCTGCTTCACCTGATCAACAAGCCGAACAAGGCCGATCGCCCCGAAAAGTTTATTGCTGTCAACCGTTCATCCGATAGGCTGGCCCACATGCGCCGGATGGTCAGTAATTACGAAACAGATATCGAAGTGGTCTATGTCGTTAACAGCGATCCGCAGGAGAATGACCGGCTGATGGAAGCATTGCCGGAAAGCAGTATTGTTATCAACGCTACCGGGATGGGCAAAGATACTCCAGGATCCCCCATTACAAATGCCGGACAGTTTCCCCAAAACGGTATCGCCTGGGAGTTTAATTATCGCGGTGAGCTGGATTTTATGCACCAGGCGCTGTGCCAGGTGGAATCACGCCAGCTGCGCGTAGAAGATGGCTGGGTTTACTTTGTGCATGGCTGGTCGCAGGTCGTGGGCCAGGTGTTGGATGTAGAAATTACGCCCCAATTATTTGACAAGCTCGACAAAGTAGCAGCAACTACAAAATCATAATAAGGAACTGGAAACAAGTTACAAAACAGGTTTGCCATTCCTGCGCAGGCAGGAATCCACTCTTGTTGGGCGGATGGGTACCCGCCTACGCAGGTATGACATCTGTACAACCATAAAAGGAAAACAGGAGAAAAGTTATGAAAGCCCGTTTACTCCCCCTCTATTTTGAAGACCGCGATAGTGAGTTTGATCAACAGTTGGCTATTCTAAAAGTGCAGCTAGCCAACGATGCTGAATTTTTAGCTGAGCAACCGCTGGGCACTGCCTTGCCTGAAGCCGAAGCGATCATTTTTCCTCAGCTACTGGGGGAAGCATATCGGCGTTTGGAGGAATTCAAGGCGATTGATTTGCCCATCCTGACGGTGACCTCCGAGTTTGGCACGGTTTTGATGTGGGACTGGGAGATTGCCAGCTATTTGCGCGAAGAGGGGATGACGATTGTTGCCCCGTACAGTCTTGAGCAAACCAAGAAGGCGTGTCGCGCCCTGAGCGTTAAACGTGAGTTAAAAGACACGAAATTTCTGGTCTATCAGGACAATCCAGGCAAAGGGTTCCAGGCCAGCATTTTCAAGCGTTTTTATTGGTGGGAAGATGAATGCACTCAGCGCATGATGGAGAAATTCGGTGTCACCATCGTTAAAAAAAGTTTCAAAGAGATGGGGGCGAAAGCCAAAGCCATTTCTAATGAAGAAGCGGAAGCTGTCTGGCAGACATGGGAATGGCCCACCGCGATCACCGATCAGCAGCTTCTGAGTGCTGTCAAGATTTACATGATGGTCAAAAAAGAGTTGGAAAATGATCCCACAGTTCGGGGCGTAGGGATTAACTGTCTGAATGAATCTCACTTTTCGGATACGACTCCATGCCTGGCGTGGAGTATGCTTTATCAGGAGAAGGGACTCATCTGGGGGTGTGAAGCAGATACGATGTCGATGCTCACCAAGTATCTGCTGCACAAATCACTGGGGATGCCCATCATGATGACAAACCTGTACCCATTCCTGATGGGGCAGGCGGCATTGAAACATGAACGGATTCCTCATTTTCCTGAAGTAGAAGGCAATCCCGACAACTATATTTTGGCGGCGCACTGTGGTTATTTAGGCGTTGTGCCACCGTCATTTTCTACGGAGTGGACGCTGCGACCCAAAGTGTTGGCCATTGTGGATGAGAATGCTACCGCGATTGATGCCCGGTTGCCAGAAGGAACGATGACATTGGCTAAACTTCATCCATCGTTGAACAAGCTAACCATTACAGAAGGCGATCTGACCCGCTATACCCAGTATGAAGATTCGGACTGTTTGAATGGGGCTGTGCTTCGTGTGCCAGACGGCCGTCATTTAGTTAACACGCTTTCGTCGCATCACTATTTGCTGATGACGGGCCACAATTTGGCCGATATTGAGATGGTGGGGCAATTGTTTGGTATTGAGATTGAAAAACTCTAGGCTGCATTCGGCAATGAGGAAGGGGTTAGCTAATTTTGAGGAGCAGGATGAGCTGGGTAAGGTTGGTGAGGCGATAGACATGGGGAGGCAAGGAGGCTGGGGGTATCTGGTCGGAACGGTCGATCCAGATGCCTGCGGCAAACCCGCCTTGCTGTACCGAGGCAACAGCATCTACGTGCAAATTGTCCCCAATGTAGAGACAGTTGGCTGGTTTTTGGTGTAGCTTGGCTGCGCTGCGCTTGAAGATGGTTTTGCCGGGCTTGTGCACACCCACTTCTTCTGAAATAGTAATGTGTTCTGGGGAAATAATATGGCCAAGGAGCTGGTCGATGGTGCCACGAACGGAGGTCGAATGGTTAGACAAGATGCCCAAACAGAGGTTTCGAGCCTGGAGCTGATTCAGGGTTGGCAACACATCATCGAACAGTAAATGAGGTAGCTTGCCGTAACCGGCGTAAATTTCATAGGCAAACGTGTAGCTGTCATCTGGATGCCCCAGCCGACGAAGCAGTTCGCGGTACAAACGAATGATTTCCCGCTTTTTTTGTGGGCGCAGCGAACCGGTGAGTTTTCCAAGGGCAATATCGGCTTCTAGTGAAGATTGCGCGTTGGCTACATCGGCTTCATCACAGGCAACGCCATATTTTTGGAAGAGAATGGCCGTTCGTGCCACGTGAGAAAGGTGCAATCCTACGGAATATGCCAGGGTAAAGTCCCAATCAAACAATACGGCCGTAATAGAGGAAAAGTTTGGAGAAACGGTCATTAAGTGTCCTGTGTGCGCATGATGTTCCCAGAGGGAAATCATTGTACCCAGTTTGACACGAGTCAGGCGTGAAGGTCACATCAAAAATGCACGTGAATTTAAACCACAGTCGGCTAAGGTGTGGGCGTAATGGCTGGCGTGGCGGTACTGGGAACGGCCGTATCCACTGGCGTGCTTGCTGTTGTTGGTGAAGCCGTTGCCGATGGCGTGGCGCTGCCCGTTGGTGCACTGGTGACTGTCGCCGTTGGGGTCGTTGTGGCCGTCGCGGTTGCCGTAGCCGTTGGTGTGGTGGTGGGCGTCGGTTGCAGCAGCGTGAAAGTAATGCGCTCTTCAATGAGTGCCCGATCTTCTTCTGGCGTTGTGGGATTGTCTGGCCCAAACAGCAGCACGCGGAGCGTGAGCGGCCCAGAATAATTAAGCGTGGTCGTGTCAAAACTGGCTAAAAGGCCATTTTCCACGCTGATATTTTGCGGTTCTTGCACCAAGCCCCAACCGCCTGGATTATTGCCAAAGCCATACTCAACCTGATAACCGCCAAAGCCGGGGGCGCTAACCGAGCCAACCAGATCAATCGTGTCGATGACATCGCTGCCTGCAACAGGCTGGCTGATGCTAATTTGGGGGCGCGGTGTGCTTTCGTCGCAGGACTGAGTTGGTGGCAGCCGCAAGGGCACGGCGATATTGCGGGCGTTGGCCCAGGCCTGTCCGGCAGCGCTGTTCTCCAACCAGGTCTGAGCGGCCGTTTCTTCACGCGTCCGCACAGCGTCACCGCCGCTCACCAGTAGGGTAAAGTAGCTGGCTTCGTAAACGGCTTCGGCACAAAAGTCACTAGCGCGAAGCCCTGTCCATTGATCCAACTGCACAGCCTGAATGAAATCCTCCTCGCCATTGAGCGGCAACTGGTCTTCCGCAAATCGTTCGATGCGACGGTCGGTGCAATCATTGCCGGGGCGTGTCCCAGAGTCGCTGCAAATTTCAATGTCCACAACGCCGGACGGCCGTATGAAATCGACTGGCTGCTTGCTGGCCAAATATTGGTTCATGAAGCTGTTCCAAATTGGGGAAGCAATCCGGGTGCCCGATTGCCCTTCACCGAGCACTTCATTATTGGTGTTGCCCACCCAGACGGCCGTTACCACCTCTGGCGTATAGCCGATTGTCCAACCATCCCGCACGTCAAAGCGATCGGTACCAGAGGTGCCCGTTTTAGCTGCCACCCGATGTCCTGGAATGACCAGCGTATTGTTCGTACCAAATTCTGGCTGACGTGCGCTGTTGTCTGACAAGATATCGCTCAGCAAGTAGGCATGTTCCGGCCGTACGACCTGGGTCACAACAGGATCAGGCGTTGGTTCTTCAAACAGTATTTCCCCGGCATTGTTTTCGATGCGGCGAATGGTAAAGGGCGGAATGTAGTTACCCTGATTGGCCAGCGTACCAAACGCTCCAGCCATCTCTAGCGGGCTGATTTCACCGCCGCCCAGCGACAGCGCCAGGCCGTAGTTGCGCGGTGCGCCCTGCTCCACGCAGCCGGGATCTTGCAGCGACGACAGGCCAAATTTTTGCACGTTGTTAATAAAGTTGCAGACGCCCACAAATTCCAACGCTTTGACGGCGGGGATGTTGTAGGAGTTGCCTAAAGACGATCGCAATCTGAGCGGCCCGTGAAATTCATCGTCATAATTCTTGGGTGCATACGGAGGATTTGTGCCATTGGGAAACGACGTGGGCACGTCCCAGATGAGCGTAGCGGGTGTCCAGCCTAGCTCCATGGCCGAAAGATAAACAAAGGGTTTGATGGTAGAACCGGGTTGGCGAGGCGCCAGGGCCATGTTTACCTGGCCACTAATCGCTTCATCCTCAAAATCAACACTACCAACCAGGGCCAATATCTCTCCAGTGCCTGGCTGAAGCACAACCATAGCTGCATTGTTAGCACCGGCTGCATTGATATTGGCGCGGGCATTGGCCAACGTTGTTTCGGCCAGGGCCTGCGCGTTGGGGTCCAGCGTGGTGTGAATGCGCAATCCGCCACGATAAATATTTTGAGCACCCAACATCTCTTCTGCCTGCTGCAGTACGGTAAAGGTAAAGTGCGGGTAGGTGATTTGGCGCACCGGTGGCGTCATATCACGAATGAAGGCGCCGGTTTCATTTAAGGTCGCCTGGGCATCTGTATTAGAAATATACCCCTGTGAGGCCATCAAGGAAAGCACCTCAGATTGACGTCCCAGCGCGAGCTGTGGCGCGGTGTATGGATCCCACAAAGCGGGCGCCTGGGGCAGGCCGGCCAACAGAGACGCTTCAGCCAGCGTGAGGTCTGCAGCAGATTTGTCAAAGTAGGTTTCGGCGGCGGCTTCAATGCCGTAGGCTAGATTGCCGTAATAAATTTCGTTCAGGTAGATTTCCAGAATGGTGTCTTTGGGATACGTGTTGGCCATCTCGGCGGCGAGAATGATTTCGCGTACTTTACGGCGGAAGGTGCGTTCGGTGCGCTCATCTTCATCTAGCAGCACGGCGCGTACCACTTGTTGGGTAATGGTGCTGGCTCCAGAAACGACTTCCCCTTCACGGGCCGCTTGCCAAATGGCGCGGCCAATGGCAATGGTGTCGAAGCCGAAATTCTCATAGAAGCGCGAATCTTCAGTGGCGATGGTGGCCTGAATAAGATATTGTGAGATTTGGTCTAGGGGCACGCGGGTACGGTTGCCGGTGGTTGGATCAGCAAGAGAGAAAATCTCGTTGCCATTCCGGTCGTAAATTCGGGCGGTCTCGAAGGTGCTAACATTGGTTTCTAATTCAGAGACTTGGGGCAAATCACTGGCAATCACCCGATAGCCAATGGCTAAGCCTGCAGCCGTCAGCGCTAAACCCACCACGCCCAGCATTAAACTCACCACGACGAACCGTATGAAGCAGCCACTCCAGTTGCGACGCCCCGGTGCTTGCCGCCTGGGGCGCGGTTTGGGTTCTTGCCTGGGCATGGCGACGGGGCCTGTCGGTTGTGTGGCCTGACGCCGAGGCTGTGGCTGCGGGCGTCGTGGCTGTTGTTGCGTCTGGCGGAGTTGCGTTGGCTGAGAGTCTGGGCGACGTGGCCGATCGTCACGCTGCGGTTGGGGGCGGGTGGGTGCACCTCGCCCCTGTCGCCGCTGCGGAGATGGTGCCTCGGGCGGCTCCTGGCGCTGGTGAATTTGAGTTGGCTGTTCAGAAAGCGGCCGTTTCGGACGGGGAATAGCTAGATCAGGCGAAACCTCCGTAGCGTCGGTGTCTTCCAATGGGGGTCGGTTGAATGGTTTCAGCTTGGAAGGCGTCAGCGGCAAGGGTGCAGGCTTGGGGCGTGGGGGCAGGAGCGCGGGTAAATCGCCGGTATCTTCATCATCGGTGTTGGGCAGGCTGAGGGTCAATGTCGGGTCATCGCTGTGAGGCGCGGGTTCGCTGGGCTGGGGAACGGCCGTATCTGCCTCTTGCTCATCCGCTTCATCACCGGGCGCTGTTGGGTGCGCTTCAGCCGGCTGCGCCAAGGCTTTCGGCTGCAGGACAATTGTTTCCGGCACGTCGGCATCGGCCATTAAATCCAGCAGCGAAACCGTCCCCAGTTCTTCATCTTCCTGGGGCTGGGGCTCTTGCTGAGGGTCTTCTTTTTCGGGATTCGGCCGTTCTTGTTCGTCACTCATTAATTAACAATCAACCATTTACAATTTATGATTCACTAGTCTGTTGACTTTTGATCAGCATGACCCAATCGCCACGCTGGACGGCTTTGCCGTGCTGGTTATAAACGCCATACTTCATGTTTATGTTCCCGCCGCCCAGACGAGGCAACGCTTTTTTTGTGGTAATCTCTAGCTGCACATGCACTGTGTCGCCAATGAAAACGGGCAGGCTAAATTTGGCGCTGAGTTCGCGGAAGGCCAGGACCGTGCCCTCGATGATGCCCGACTGCACCGCCAGGCCAGTGGCAATCGACTGGACCAGCAGGCCGTGGGCCACGCGCTGCCCGAAGGTGTCTTTAGCGGCAAATTCAGCATCGGTGTGAATTTGGTTGAAATCACCCGTCATCCCGGCAAAATTGACGATGTCGGCCTCGGTGATAGTACGGGAGGCGGTGATGAGCTTCTGTCCGATTTCAAACTGTTCAAAGTAGTGTCCACGCGGTTGGTAGGTGAGTTCACTCATATGCTGCTCCAAAAGTAACGTTTATTTGTTAAAAACAGTTGGCCCCGGTTTCACTTAATGCGCCCGTGATTTTACTCCAGCGCGGCCAGCTTTTCTGCTTCGTCGGCGACGGTGAGGGCATCGATGAACTGGTCGATGTCGCCATCCATGACGGCGGTCAGATTATAGCTGCTCAGGCCAATGCGGTGGTCGGTAACGCGCCCTTGCGGGTAGTTGTAGGTGCGAATTTTTTCACTGCGATCCCCTGTGCCGATTTGGGATTTACGGTTGGCGGCAACGGCCGAATTTTGCTTCTCTTCCTCAATTTCCTGCAAACGGGCTTGAATAATGGCAATGCCAAGCTGCTTGTTTTGCGTCAGGCTGCGTTCTGACTGGATTTTAACAAACATGCCGGTGGGAATATGGACGATGCGAGCCGCCGTGGCATTTTTCTGCATATGCTGCCCGCCGGGACCAGAAGAAAACGTGGCTGTAATCTCTAAATCTTTTGGATCAATCGTAATATCCACTTCGTCAATTTCTGGCATGACGGCAACAGTGGCCGTGCTGGTGTGAATGCGCCCTTGTGACTCGGTTTGCGGTACGCGCTGTACGCGATGAACGCCGCTTTCGTATTTAAAGCGCGAGTACGCCCCTTTGCCTTTCACAGAAAAGATGACCTCTTTGTAGCCACCGACGCCGGTGCTGTTCTCTTCTAAAATATGGGGCTTCCATTTGCGCCCTTCAGCATAGCGCATGTACATGCGCAGCAGGTCGGCGGCAAAAATACCGGCCTCGTCCCCCCCGGCACCGGCCCGAATTTCCACAAAAACGTTGCGCTCATCACGGGCATCTTTAGGAATGAGCAAACGGCGCATCTCTTTGTCCAGTGATTCCAGGCGCGATTCTAACTCTTTGATTTCTTCTTCCGCCAGCTGGGCCATTTCGCCTTCTTCTAGCTGGGCCATCTCACGCGCTTCGGCCAATTCTTGGATGACACGGTCGTGTTCACGGTACGCCTCTACCAGAGGCTGCAAGTCAGAGCGCTCTTGTGCCAGTTCGGTAAGCTTGACGTGGTCAGCCAAGACGGCTGGGTCGGACATTTGTCTTTCGATCTCGTCGTAACGAGTGACGACCTGTTTGATTTTATCTAGCATGGGCCTGATTATATCGTATTCTGGTTCTTTGGAAATTTAGAGAGGGGATCGGTTTGGTATTGCGTATTCTGTACGAAA
>CBDUOF010000022.1:0-25883 GCA_965368765.1 uncultured Anaerolineae bacterium
CTCATCAGAATCAAGCGAAATCATGTCAGTTTCGGCTTTATTGAGCCGCTCTGTGATAGGGGTCAAGGACGTCATCGGCGTCGCTGAAGCGGGATAACTGATAGGCGGGCCAACGAGCGGTGCCATCGGTCCCAATGCCGCCAAATAGGCCAGACGCGCATCCAGCACGTCGGCACAAAGGGCATAAAAGGGGGTAATAAAATCCACTTCCTGGGGGTCGGATTGGGCGATAATCTGCTCAACGAGGCGGTTGCTGGCAACAAACGGCCGTAACTGGGCAATGTATCGTTCCCGTTCGGCAAAGGTACGCCAGCTCACCATGGCAAAAAAGAAGGTCATGAGCATGGTTGTGAGGAGGAGACTGTACAACGGCCGTAGCTGAATGGCGATTGTGCCACCAATGACAATGCCATACCCCACTGCCAGCATAACCGCCTGCCGCCACTGCCGCAGCAGTCCGCGCCGAGGCAGGGTCTTGCCTGTAAATATTTCATATGATACGACGGCTCGACCCAGCAGCACAATGACCACCCCAATAATGGCTGAAATCAGCAAATCAAGAATGGAAATGGTGAGCTGTGCTCCTAGATAAATCTCTAGAAATGTGCGCTGATTGGCATCTTGCATAATCCAAAGCATGACCCCGGTGACCAACAGACTTACCACCATCAGTGCCAAAGAGGCAGAAGAAAGCCACGGTTGGGCCCGCCGGCGGGCGACCAATCCCATCACACGGCGAGAGGCCGCTGGCTGACGCAAGGCATCCAGCGAGAGGCCAATGCAGGCCAGGACAAATACCGAGTAGCCCGCAGCCAGCACGGGAATCCCAAAAATTGAGTAGCGAATGAAGCCACGCAGCGGATCTAGGGTGCGTGAAGGAATGGCCAGCAGCAAAACCCCGGTAATGAGCGCCACCAGGCCAAAAAAGAGCATCCCGGTAATGATACCCAGCCAAATATTTTGTCGCTGACGCAGCCGGGTGCGCGGCGTGTTCCAAAAACCAGCGTACCACAACATGATGACGTACCAGGCGTAGGGCAGCATGACGGCAGGAACCAAGCCCGCCGTCCACCAGAAAACCATATTGCGCCAGGTCAATTGATTGAGGCCCAGGCCGACAATCGCTGTATGGCTGAAGAAGAAGAGAGCCCCCAGCATCAAGCCAATGGTAGCAATCCAAACGCCCCAATCCCGCCGTTCTGCATTGAATACAACGGTAAGCCCCAGCCAGGTAAGCAGGATGGTGTTGAAGAGGGAAACGGCCATGATGGCCCAGTCTAGAAGAAGGATGTTGCTCATTTTTGGCAATCCGTTGTCGGTGAACAGTTTTCTGTAAGCGGTGGTTGGATAAAAGATGCCAGACCCACTAATTACGGTTTACCGATGCCAGGTCACTCCCACGGAATCCAATCCCCCTGTTCGTTCAGGATGTGAGGGATGCCATCTGCATCCCAGTGGATAAATTGTCCAGCATTGAGGATGATGGCGACGCGAGTACGGGCCACTTTTTCGTCGGTGGTGGTGTCGTTGAGGCCCCAGGCGGTGTAAATCTGGCCATTAATGCGGCTGATGGTGCGCTTGTCGCGGAAGCCCATGCGGCTGGCAATCTGTTTGTTGCTCATGCCTTGAGCCACCATGCGGGCCACGGCCTGTTCGTTGGGTTCGAGGATGTCCATAGGAGCGTTTTCATCTTTGCGGCGCACTTCCTGTACTCTGGATTCGATGTCTGAGTCAATGAATGAACGGCCGTTCACCGCATCCTCCAATAAAGGCACAATCAACGTTGGCAGGAGGTAGTTTGATTTCCGCACGTAGGCATAATGGCTCAGGATCCCCGAGCGGCGAAAGGCACGATAGTAGTCGTCATCATCCTGAATAGAGTAAAAGACGACGGGAAGCCGAGGGAATTCGCGCCGAATGGCAACGGCCGTTTCTATGCCATTCAATACCCCGGCCAACTGGACATCCATCAAGATAACGTCTGGCGCTGTGGTAAGGCAGAATTCCAGCGCCTCTTCTCCCGTAGGACAATCATGAATAACCTGGACTGTGCCTAAAGCTTCCATGCCTGCCCTGAGCGCGGGACGTAACTTTTCATTATCTTCAACGATGAGTAATTTCAACCTAGTGGCCATGCATATCCTCACATTTGCACAAACATCCTTCATTTGGATGCGCTTGGTCAAGCACCTGAGTGCATGGTTCAGGACAATCAAAGCGTCGTGTGCTGCTGCCGCTTTACGGTATGCTCTTCACGTCAACCAGCCGCTGTCTGTCTCTGTTGAGCCAATTCGGTCAGGGCTGATAAAGATTATTGGGAGCTAAACAATGAGGTTAAATCTAAAACAACGAGAGCAAAAAAGCAATATGAGGCAACGGCCGTTTCTCATCGTCGTCCTGATTCTATTTGTGGCAACGGCCCTTTTTCCCTTTGGCTGGCTGGCAACGGTTTGGCCGGGCTTCAGCGCTGTGGCTGACTTTATCTTTGGCACGGAGCTGGCCCACATCATTGGTCATTTTGCCGTTTTCGCGATGATGGGTGGCGGCCTGCTGGCTCTGTTTCCCAGCTTACGCCGCCACTTTTGGCACTATCTGGCACTCATGCTGCTGTTGGGTTTTGTACAGGAATTCCTGCAAATCGCCTCCTTTAAGCACATTATTCCGGCGTTTGATGAGCTGCTGGATCTAACGATGGATATGCTGGGCGCGGTGACGATATTTTATCTATTTGGACGTAAGGCGTAGGTCAATTTTATAACGTTGACTTACTTAGGAGCTAACATGGAAACCACACATGAAGAACTTATTGTCAAACCGATAAAGCCAGCAGTAACGCTGCCGCTTCAGGCCCCGGTGCGGCTTCTGAAAACGGCCGTGATCCTCAGCATAGTGGCAGATTGGCTCTTTTACGGTAAGCCGTTGGGCATCTCGCTGCTTCTGTTTGTCACCCTGGCGGTTGGTGGGCTGTGGTGGAACGGCCGTCGCGAAAATAGTACGCTTGCCAAAGGCAACTTGTGGCTGCTGCTGCCCTTGTTCTTTTTTGCCAGCATGGCCTTTTTACGCACCAACAGCACGCTGACCACGCTCAATGTTTTGGCCGTGGTGTGCCTGTTGGCCTATCTGGCCTTCTTTTATGCTGCAGGACGGGTAGAAAATTTGGGATTGCTAGGCTATGCCCTGCTGCCGCTGCGAGTATTTGGGCGAAGCGTCGCGTTGGCTGCTCCAGTGATTCGTCCCTCAGTTAATATGGCAACTGTACGGGAAAACGGCCGTCGCCGCCTCTTCCCACTGCTGCGTGGCCTCCTGCTGGCTCTGCCTGTCCTGTTCATCTTTACCCTGCTCCTCACCTCGGCTGACCTCATCTTTGCCGATTATGTGGATGAACTATTTTCCCTCAGTATTTTTGATCGACTGGGCGAATGGCTTTGGCGCGGCACGCTCATTTTGCTGCTCACCGGACTACTTTCCGGTGGGCTGGCCCTGGCGCTTACCCGTCATGCGGAAGAAGAGGAACAAAGTGTGTTGGAACGCGGTTTGGCCAGTCTGCCTCGCCTGCTTTCACTTGGGTTTATCGAAACGGGCACAATATTGGTGTTGGTCAACATGCTGTTCACGGCCTTTGTGGCTATCCAGTTTACCTATCTGTTTGGGGGTGCGGCCAATGTCACTGAAGCGGGCTACACGTTTGCCGACTACGCTCGGCGCGGCTTCTTTGAACTCCTGACTGTGGCTATTTTGACGATGCTGCTGGTTTTAGGGTTGAACTGGCTGACGCGGCGGGAATCGAAGGGGCAAATTCGGCTGTTTAACGGACTGGGCAGTGTGCTCGTTGGCCTGGTGCTGGTGATGCTGGTTTCGGCCTGGCGGCGCATGGCGCTGTACGAAGCCGCCTTTGGCTACACTGAACTTCGCCTGATTGTGTATGTGTCCATGGGCTGGCTGGGGCTGACGCTGGTCTGGTTTTTACTCACGCTGTGGCTACGTCCTGAGCGCTTTGCTATCGGTGCGCTATTGGCGGTGATCGGCTTTGTTGTAACGCTGAATCTCATCAACCCGGACCTGTTTATTGCCCGGCAGAACCTGGATCGCTACGTGCAGTCGGGCGATCTGGATGCGGCATATCTGGCAACCTTGTCTGATGACGCTGTGCCACAGCTGATACGGGGTCTCACGGCAACCATCGGCGATGCCGAGGTGCAGCAGACTCCGGCTTGCAGCCGCGGCTGGGTGATGGATTATGAGGAAGAAGATTGTTATGCCACGCCACATGAGATATTGCTGACGGAATTAAACGGCCGTTACCAAGCGTTCACCGCAGATATGACCTGGCGGCGCTGGCCCTCATTCAACCTGCCTCGCTGGCAAGCGTTTGGACTGTTGGGCTTTTTAAGCGAGTAGGCGCGCAAGAAGATTACGCGTGAGAAGCAAGAAACTTTCCCTTCTCGCGTTTCACCGATATTAGGAGCGAAGAAGTGCAATTGACAACGAAGCAAGCAAAAATGACCCGAATATTTTCACGTCGGTCGCGCACCTGGTTGGCAGTGTTGCTGGTAGGACTGCTGGTAGCAGGTGGCCTGGGGTATCGGCACCTAACGGCCGTTTCGATGGGCCAAAGTTCTGTCGGATTGACGCCACTGACGGCGCTGGGCAGCACGACTTACCATGGTGCGCAGGGTGGTTTGTACCCTGGCGGCAGCAATGAACGGCCATCTGCCCACGAAGCGGCAGGGATAAAGATTGCCGAAGCGATACGGCCGTTAGCCAGTAATGGCACTATCGACGAGCAAAGTGGCAAGATTGGGTTTGTGGCCATCGGCATGTCCAATACATCGATGGAATTTGAGACGTTCGCCGCCCAGGCCGACGGAATTCCTCAGCTAAACCCAGCCGTTGTGTTCGTCGATGGCGCTCAGCGTGGCAAAGCATCCCAATTTGTAGCCAATCCCGCTGATGATTACTGGACCGTTCTGGGTGAGCGGCTTGATGAAGCGGGATTATCCGATGAACAGGTGCAGATTGTCTGGCTTAAGCAAGCACGGGCTCGGGCCAACTTGCCCTTCCCGTTGGATGCCCTGCTGCTCAAGTCTGATTTGCGCGAGATTATCGGCCTGCTCAACGAGCGCTTTCCCAACCTTAAAATGATTTATCTTTCCAGCCGAACCTACGGCGGCTACGCTACGATTGATCTTAATCCGGAGCCTTATGCTTACCAATCTGCTTTTGCCGTAAAATGGCTTATTGAGGATCAAATTAAAGGCAGTGTGGGCCTAAACTTTGACGCTGAGCAAGGCACCGTGTACGCGCCCTGGCTGAGTTGGGGACCATATCTCTGGGCCGATGGCATCTCTGCAGAGCACGATGGCCTCATTTGGGAACAGTCTGACTACGCTCATGATGGCACCCACCCTTCCCCATCGGGACAAGCCAAGGTTGCAGGACAGCTCTATCATTTTTTGCGCACGGATGTAACGGCCGTTCCCTGGCTACTCTCCGCGGAGGCAACCCCATGAGCTATTTTCCATCACGCCAAACCCTGCTGCTTTTAGCTGCGCTGTTGTTTACCTCTGCTCTGGCGGCGGCAATTTGGTTTGTACGCTTTGTCTATTCAGACAGTATCGCCTTCGTTTTTCTGCTGTGGAACCTTTTTTTGGCCTGGCTGCCCGTGATGTTCGCCTTGCTGGCGCGACGTAGCGTGGCCAGTAAGCTGGGTCGATGGCTGTGGGGCGGGTTGTGGCTGCTCTTTTTTCCCAACGCGCCATATCTGCTGACCGATCTGCTGCATTTGGGGCAAATGGGACGGGTGCCGCTTTGGTACGATTTAATCATGCTGCTCACGTTTGCGCTTGCCGGTCTCTTTTTAGGCTTTGCCTCGTTGTTTTGGCTGCAAGAATTAGTGGCCAACACCTGGAATCGGCTGACCGGTTGGCTGTTTGTTGTCACGGTATTGGGATTGAGCAGTTTCGGTGTTTATATTGGCCGTTTTTTACGCTGGAATAGCTGGGACGTTTTCTTTAACCCGACCGTATTGCTGCGTGATTTGGCCGACCATTTACTCGTGCGCAGCCAATTGTTGGAAACGGCCGTTGTGACCATGCTGTTAACGGCCGTATTTATCGGAGCCTATCTCATCATCTTTGCCCTGCCGCCGCAGCTGGGGCGTGGAGAACTCGTGATACGTGAGAAGTGAAAAGTAGAATGAGCGTCACTTTTTGCGGTTCACCTGCTTTCCGGGAGGAATCATGAGCCAAACAATCTATTCCGATGACCTGTACCGACCCGATTTTCCATCCTTGGGACTGTTTTCTACCTGGTTTGGCGTAATCTTGATTGGCTTGACGGCCGTCTTCCAAATGGGGCAATCAAGCCGCAATGGCTATTGGGCACAGCCGCTGGTAGAAGGATTGCAATTTGTCTTGGTCGCGCTTATTTTGGCCTCCCTGTTTTACCTGCCATTTCGGGCAGAACGTGGCGTAAAATGGGCCGCTTTGCCTCTGGCGATCAATATTGGTACCCTCATCATTGTGCAGCTTGTCCCCTTTGCCGACCTCTGGGAAACAATGCGCTTTCAGTGGCGCATCGGCCAGTACGAGGCTGTGGTAGCGATGGTTGAAAGTGGCGAGCTGGCGCCGAGCGAAAGCGGCAGCGTGACCTTGCCAGAAGCATATCGTTTTCTGTCGGCGGATAACGGCCGTATCTGGGTGCAAACTGAAGGGGAAAACACTGCCATTTTCTTCTTCACGGAGCGCAACGCACCGCGCAACTTTGTTGGCTACCTGTATCGCAGCGACAGCAACCCACCGCAGCAAGGCGAGTTCATGGGACGGTGGCGCGTGGTGTTTGAAAAACGGCCG
Organism: uncultured Anaerolineae bacterium; assembly: GCA_965368765.1. Taxonomy (GTDB): domain Bacteria; phylum Chloroflexota; class Anaerolineae; order Promineifilales; family Promineifilaceae; genus Leptofilum. Next base: position 6,852 of record CBDUOF010000022.1, read on the forward strand.
CATTGGTACTTCTGCATCTCCGAATAGGGCGCAACCAAGAATAAGGTGCGCCCTGAAGCGGGCATGGCGCTGCCGAGCGGCTTTGTGAAACGCCACAGTCGTCCTGTCGTCGCTACGCAATCAGATCCTTGGTGATTCCTCAACCCATTTCTTCCTGCGTCAAATCAACTACGCTATAATCCCCGGAGCGCATTAGGCAACCGTCTAATTAATCAGCGCCATTTGGAGCGATTATGTCTGCACAGGCCTTGCCGTACATCTCGTTTTTGGGGTTCTTATTTGGCACAACCCTTGTGGCTTCCCGCTTTAGCGTTGGGCAGTTCCAGCCAACCACCTACATTGGCTTGCGTCTGACGATGGCTGGGCTGGGACACATTGCGTTTTATGCGCTAATCAGCCGCCGCTACAAATGGCCCACTGACCGAAGATTGTGGTTTCATGCTTCTGTATTGGGAGTATTGGGAACGGCCGTTCCCATGACATCCATTGTAACCGCCCTGCAGTATCTCTCCAGTGGTCTCGCTGCCATTCTTATTACCACCAGTCCAGCAATCACCGTTCTATTGGCTCACTTTTTCTTGCCAGACGAGGCGCTGAGCTGGCGAAAAATGGGGGGTGTCGCTCTGGCACTTGGCGGTACCGTGGTGCTGGCGCTCAGCGGCGAAAGCGGTCTGGCCGATGTAAGCCAGGCCAATCCCATCGGCTACCTGCTTATGCTTGTGGCCATGACGATGGGGGGCGCTTCGGCTGTTTATATTCGCAAATACCTGGATGGCTATAAAGCCTTCGACATTGCCAGTATTCGCATGTTTGTTGCGGCTTTGGTGGTCATGCCGCTTTCCGCGCTTACCATTGGCGTTGACCTCCAGGCCGTCACGGCGACCGGATATACCGCGCTGCTGTACGCCGCCCTGGTCGGAACATTTAGCGGCTTGTTGCTGGCGGTGTACAACGTTAAGCGATTTGGGGCGACTGCCTCTGCCATGACCAGCTACATCATTCCAATATTTGCCGGGCTGGGAGGCGTTTTGCTGCTAGATGAGCGCATTACGGCCGTTATGCTTGGCGGCGTCATCCTCATTGTCGGTGGCGTCATGATCATCAATCGCAGCTAAAGGTTGTCGGCCGATTGGTTATGAGCTGGTTTCAATCGTGACTCCTGGTGGTACCACCAGAACAATCGTATCGGTGTCGTTGGAAACGGCCGTCACCAGCCGCATCCCTGTAGGCACTGAAATGGAAACGGCCGTACCTGGCGTCTTGTCAATATCAGGAAGTTCTATCGGATCCGGCAAAATGACTGGAATCTCTTCTGTCGCTGCGCCGGCTTCTGCATCCAGCGTGATACCATCAATGAAAAAGTCCTTTTTGCGAGGCCACTTGCTTTTGAATCGAATTTCTATGATGGCGGTACCATTGTCTGGCACTGTAAAGGTTGCCTGATGATGGAACCATTTACGATTGCCCATCTCCCCACCATTCACCCATTTGCCTTGTCCATTGATCCAGACGCCGGTTTCCGCCCCAAACGGGTCCGTTTCGTCATATAAAACAGCCAGGATGGGTACCGTGAGGGTCGCCTGACTGCCTGGTTTCAGTCCGGTAACAACCTGTTTCAGTTCGACACCGAATGGACTGCCTGCATGGAAAACTTTGTACGTGGTGTCTCCAGCCAGGATGAGCGCATCTTTTTCCCCCAACTGTTCGTTTGGCGGCAGCTGATCGGCGAGCTTATGAACACACTCTGGCACGCCACCAGCTTTGTCTTCTGCACCAAATAAAGAATTTCCCGGCTGGACCCAGCGCATGACCCACCCATTGGGTTGCTGATTGATGAGATTGCCAAATGGCGGCAAATCTAGCCATCCTTCAGTGAATGTTCCATTTTTTAGCATTAAGAAACTCCTTGTTGGTAATTTGTGTCAAATATGGTGGATTATAGGCAGAAAAAAAGCAGTTTTGCAAGGGGCTTGACAAAGTGTATCTTTAACACTATACTGATTTGCATAAGTGTAAACAATACACTAACAAAACTTATTTAATTTATTTGTCTTATTTTACAGGAGCTGTGTGATGTTCAAATTCTTAACTGCTTTGACGGCTGGCGCAGGTGTAGCAGCCTTTATTTTTGGGGGAGTTGTACCGTGGACAACGGCCGTTTCCCTGCTTCTGCTTCTCGTTTTTTGGGCGTATCATCGGTTCGGTTTCGTCCAAATTCCAGAAATGGAGGTCGGCGTTATTTTTAATAAGCGACGGCAGGCGTTTTCGCGTTTTGTGCCTCGCGGACGTCACCCGTTTAATCCAATTACCGAACAATTTTCGCACACGATTCCTACCGGATCTGGCTCGGCAAACGGCCGTTGCGCTGGCATACAAACGAGCGGCGGTATTGCCCTGGATGTGGAGTGGAGCGTTAATTACGACATCGATCCCTTCCAGATCAAGGCGTCTGCACGACCTAAATTGGCGCGTAATTTGCCCAAAAAAGCCAGCAGCATTGTGAGCAAGCATCTCAACAACTGTCTGCGACACGTTATAGGCGAAATGACCATCGACCAACTGTGCGAACCGGGCGCAACCAGACGCTTGGAACGCGCTGTGCGGCAGCAGCTGGCTGGCCGACTCTCGGACGCTGGGTTCTCATTCTCCCGCGTGATGGTGGGTGAGATTGAACTGCCCCACCATGTAAAGTCCGCGTTAGAAGCAGCTCAGGAACGTGCTGTACAAACGGAAAATGAGGCGCGCTCGCTGGCTCGGCTGCAGCAAGTGGTGAGCCAATTCTCTGAAGCAGATATGCAACGGCTGATGGAACTTGAGCGAATCCATACTTTGGGGCAAAATGGGGTGACATTACTGTATCCGGCGGCTGGACAGCCTGTAAAACAGGAACGGCCGTCTTACGCCAAGCTGCGTCGCAATCGATCAGCTGTTCACCCTAGTATCTCATAAAAATTGGCGCCTATTTGAATTCGCAGTCGAGTAGCCGATCGAATAAATTATGAGTTACTCATAAAATAAGTTATTATGAAAATTGCCATTGGTTCCGATGAAAAATGTCATTTGACGGATTGCGTGGTCGCTTTGGTTCAAGAAGCTGGCCACGCTGTCTCCCTCTTTGGTCCGTTGCAGCTGGACACCAAAGAGGGGTCGGCTACGTGGCCTGATGTGGCTCGCCAGGTAGCTGAAGCTGTCGCCTGCGACCAGGCGGATGAAGGAATTTTGTTTTGTTGGACAGGGACGGGGGTTACGATCGCGGCAAACAAAGTACGGGGCATTCGGGCCGCCTTATGTGATGAGGCCGAAACTGCACGTGGGGCACGCCTTTGGAACAAGGCGAACGTTTTGTGTCTATCTATTCGGCGCACCTCTGAAGTACGGGCGAAAGAGATTCTGGAGACCTGGTTTAACACCGCATATTTACCAAATGAGGTCGATGACTTCTGTTTAAGCCAGGTGGAGGCCATCGAGTCTGCTTATCAGACTAAAGAATAATCCGCTGAAGCCCTTCAGCGGGGAAACGGCCGTTTTCGGCCAGCGTTTGCCACAATGTTTCACCCCACAACACCAAGGTCAATCGTTGAAAATCAGGCTGGTGCAGTTGAGCCATCTGGATGGCATGCAATAAGCGCCAGAACTCGGCGGCCAACGGTGCCCTTGCCAGCCGATCCGCATCGTCAAATGAAAGCAAGAGTGGCTGGTTCACATGGTTCAAGACCACTTCCCCAAGAAACTGTACAAAAGTCTCAATTGGATCGACGTTGTCCTGACTTTGCCATCGTTGACGGTTGTGCAACGGCAGATTGAGCTGGATGGCTAATAATCGACTACTATTGTTTACCCAGGTTGCCAAATCATATTGGTATGCCAGGGATGACAGGTCGAAGTAGGCTGCCGCCTGATTGAGTTCGGCCAGACGCAGCGCTGTATCGGTAAGCAGCCTGTAGCGCAACGGAGCATCGTCACTTTGAACATAGCAGCTCTTTCCCGCCAAAACGGCCGTTACCAGCGCTGCCTTTGCCTCTAACAGCCTATTTTTAAATGGCCCCGTTTCGGAGTACGGTACTAGTTGCCGACGGCCGTTTGTTTCTCTTTGTAGTCGCATCATCTTAAATCATCCTTTACCGGAAGACTCCCCAGCTAACCGGTACAAAATTTGCCTGCAATGTACCTGCTTTGCCAGGACGCCTGTGTATTCCCATTTACAACAAGAGACTTGTTTCAGCAAACGGTCACAAAATGTACGCCTTCTTCACACCGGCACCCCATAGTGTTTGCATTGGGCAAAAAGTAACGACAACCACTTGTGGATCGCGAACGAATGTTCTATAATCTGGCCGTATGGACTCGATTATTAAGCTAAAAGATATCGCCACCAATATGCACCTGGAGCCAGCCGAAGAAACGAATCTGCGGCCGTCACCAGAGGTTGCACCGTGCGGGCAAGTCTTAACACCACGCAATTCGCCAGCTGACAAGAAGGCTGAATTGGGCATTACCCATGCCGTGATGCCGGGCGGTAAGACAATGCCGATGCTTAAAACGTTACTGACCTCAGCCTGCGAGCGAAACTGCTACTACTGTCCGTTCCGGGCAGGGCGCAACTACCGACGTCAGACCTTCAAACCTGAGGAGTTGGCGAAATCGTTCATGCAGCTGTACCGTGCAGGGATGGTAAAAGGGCTATTTTTGAGCTCTGGCATTATTAAGGGCAGTGTAGCCACGCAGGATCGCTTGTTGGAAACGGCCGAAATCCTGCGCCGCAAATATCAGTTTAAAGGGTATGTTCATCTAAAGGTGATGCCCGGTGCTGAAAAAGCCCAACTGCGGCAGGCAATGACTCTGGCCAATCGGCTATCTGTCAATTTAGAAGCGCCCAACGACAAGCGGCTGGCACTTTTGGCTCCCAAGAAGGTGTTTTTTGAGGAACTTATTCGGCCGCTGCAGCTCATCGAGGAAATTCGGCAGGAGGAACCGGCTCATTTGGGCTGGAACGGCCGTTGGCCTTCGACGGCCACCCAGTTTGTGGTTGGCGCAGTGGGCGAAACGGACGTTGAAATTTTGTCCACGACAGAATACGTGACCAAACAGCTAGGTCTGCAAAGAGTTTACTTTTCGCCCTTTAGCCCCATTGTTGATACGCCCCTGGAAAATAATCCAGCCCAAAATCCGCTGCGCAAGGTGCGCCTATACCAAACGTCATTTTTGTTCCGGGATTATGATTTTGGCCTTGAAGAGATGCCATTTGATCAGCAGGGCAATCTCCCTTTGGACATGGACCCGAAGCTGGCCTGGGCGCAGGCCAATTTACAGCATGAGCCCGTTGAGTTGAACCGGGCTGAGCTGCAAGAGCTGTTGCGCGTGCCGGGGATTGGCCCGAAGGGCAGTCGTACCATTCTTCGGGCTCGGCGGCAGGGTCGTCTGCGTGAGCTACATCATTTGCGCCAGTTAGGGATGGCCACCAAGCGACTGGCACCCTATGTTCTGCTGGATGGCAGGCGGCCGTCTTTTCAACTTCCCCTGAATATTGCGGATTAGTAATTGATCAGAGGGTTGATCGCCCGTTTTTAATCTCGCCCCGCTAAAATCGGGTACAATTACCCCATGCGAATCAGACGAGTTTTGCCCCTTTTTAGCCTGCTTTTGTTGCTACTGGCCTGTGGTGAAGTTGGCGATACGGCCGTTCCTAATCAGAGTGTGCCGACGGAAGGGCCGATCGGCTCGCTTTTTTACATTTTGCAGGAACCGCGCCGCCAGGCTTTGATGCGCTACGATTTTGGCAGCGATAGCAGCCAGCTTCTGTTTGAAGTGCCCAGCAACGCCTGGCTCAGCCACATGGCTGCCTCGCCAGATGGCAGCCAAATTGCCCTGACGTACGCGCCATCCCCCGGAGAAAATGAAATTCAGTTTGGCTACAGTACACTATACCTGCTGCTGGCAGACGGCCGCAGCGCTCCCCGTCTGCTCGTCGAGCGCTCATCAGAAACAGAGGTCTTTTTTAACCCGACGTGGTCGCCAGATGGCCAGCAGATTTACTATTCACACGTCACGCCGCTGGATGCAGAGACGTTCACCTTCGCTACCACTTTAGAGCGGCTCGATGTGGCAACGGGCGAAGTTGAGATAATAGCTGACAATGGCATCTGGCCCCGGCTTTCACCAGACGGCCGTTTCTTGGCTTACGTTCACATTGAAAGCGAAACGTTGGCCGCTGAGCTTGTGCTGTCTGATAGTGACGGCAGCGAGGCACGGGTAGTTGTAACGCGCGATCAGTTTTTGACTTTGGATACGCCATTTTTCTCTTCCGATGGAGACTGGCTCTACTTCTCGGCGGTTGCGGCGCAAACCAGTTCAGCCACGTGGTGGGAGCGTTTGCTGGGGATTAAGGTTGCCTCGGCGCACAACTTGCCTTCCCAATGGTGGCGACTGCCGGTGGCGGGTGGCGTGCCGGAGCGTATCGTCGATGAGGCGCGCGTGGGGCAATATGGTTCCCTGTCGCCGGACGGCCGTTCCGTGGCCTTTAGCTCCCAATCTGGCATCTTCCTCATGCAGCCAGACGGCAGCGATCTGCGGCAACTCCTGGACGTTTCGGCCGCCGACTCGTTAACCTGGACTCCCTAATGCTGTCAACGCGTTTAATAAGTGAGCCGATCACGGTCGAATTTGACCAAACGGCCGTATCTTTGAAATTTGTTACGATCGTGTTCCCAAAGGGCAAGATCGGCGTCTGGGGGTTGGTTTTTGAATTGGGAAATTGTGCCAGTTGGTGCTGAGGGCGAGCGCGACAGGTAAAAGCAAAAAGGTGAAAAGTGACCTACGTCGCCTTTTCACCTTTAATTTTTACAGGGGTCTACATGTTGCTATTTATTGCCAAACAAGTTACCCAGCAAACCAGCTGCCTGATCGGCTGCTCCCGGATTCTCCAGTAAATTATCCAGTTGACCCGCTAAGGGCGCAGGGAGCTTATCTTTCAAGAATTCCAGTACAGCTTCTGCAGCCTTTTGGGCTTGTGCTTCTGGTAATCCGGTCTTATCGGCTACCACTTTAACTAATTCATCCATTGTAAAACTCCTTTGTTTATTGCTTTCTCTGACACAGCCATTTAACTTTCGTCACAATTTGGCGTGGCGAAACAGTGAATGTTGCGGCTGAAACGCTAATGTCTCCTATCCTTCACTTAAACATCTTCACTTTATCACAATCTTTTGCCAAGAGGCCGAGCGATCCTGAACCGAAACGGGGCGAGCCAGTTCAGCCAGTACGTCCAGCACATATGTCTGCTGCCGCATCCCCACTAAAACGGCACTTACCCCGGCGCTGCTGCGCAAGGCACGTACGGCCGTTTGGCTCAATCGCGCCGTCTGCCAATCCGGATCGGCGGAAACGGCCGTTTCTTTAATGCGTCCCGTCCGCTTCGAAGCCTGATCCTGATAAAACGCGCTCAATGCTGCTAAAGTGATGTTAGCCGCCTCTACGTACTCATTTAGCCACAAAGCCACCTCAGCGGGCAAATCTGGGCGGTTGGAGAGGAATTCGACGGCCGTTTGCGTTCGGGGCAAGATGAACCGCGTGCGCACGTCCTGCCAGTTCTGGTAGGTGCCAAAGCCTCCCCATTGTCCATCCAGCATGCGGCCAATTGCCAAATACTCCAGCAATTGCTGATTGGTTTCGTCATCGAGGGCCAGCTGGGCTAAATGGTCGGCCTGGAAGCGGCTTTCTAATTGCACGCAACTGTCAACCGCGGTTGACACCTCCTCAGGGGTGGCGGGGTAGTTGGGAGGCAAGACATCAGCCAGTCGCGTCAGGGATTCCTGCAAAATAGCGTTGAGCGGCCGATTGATCACGACGGCTAGTTTATGCGCCTGGGCAAACTGCAGAACAGTCTGTTTCTCCGGCTGATTGGCCTCCGTAGCGGCTCCACTTTCCAACAGATTCATGGGCAGCTGCACCCAGTGGAAGTGGTGGGCTGGGCTGATTTCCTCAGCAATGTGCCAGACGCGATCCAGGTCGGTAAAGGTATAGCTGCGGGCAGGGTTGGGGAACGTATTGGAGCTAATACCATAGCTTTGAATTCGGCCGTCTGCTACCGCCTGCTCTAAAAATTCAAAGGCTAGCCGAATTCGCTGATAATAGGTGTGTCGTGCTTCGTCGAGGGGGATGGGGCGACGTTTCGCCCAGCTGAGGTAATACTCTGGATTGTGCAGCAGGTAAACGTCCACTGTTTCCAGGCCGAGCCGCTCCAGGCTGCGGTTAAGCTGATCATCCAGAAAATCCGGGTGAATACAATGGTCTAATCCCTCAGCATATTTCACAACGTTGGGAAACGGCCGTCCCTCATCTTTGCGCTGTTGGGCCAGGGTGTAGTTAAATCCCTGCAAATAGCCTGCTTTAGAGACGACCACTACCTGTTCCCGGGTCAATTCTCCCGTGTCGATTAGCGATAACAGCACCCGTCCGATGAGCCGTTCAGCATCGCCATCTCCGTAGTTGCTGCTGCTGTCCACCAGATTGATGCCGCTTTGTAGCGCCTGTCGCAACGCTTGCTCGTGCGTTTTTTCTGCAGTGGCCACGCGGTAGCTGCCAAAGCCTGCCTGGCTAATTTGCCAGTCCAGGCCAGGCAGTGTCGTTGTGGCGATAGTGGGATGCTGCTTGAAATAGTTCCTGGTGGAAACGGCCGTTGCCTTGCCGGGTAATCCCATGCTTACTCCATTAACAATCTGTGTTTGATGATGTCGTTTTCCCCAATCGTAAATCTAAAACCGCAAATCGGCAATCGTCAACGTTTACATAAATGTTTCCCGTGAAACGTCAACCACGGTTGACGTTTCCGTTTAATTCCTGGCGATGCCCGTGACGCCAACACCTTTTTCGAGAGCTGATGCCCGTAATCTCAGTTAGAGAAAAAGCGAACATTGCTTTTATCGTACCGTTTATGGCCATTTTGTGACGAATTCGCTACGTTACAATCTAAATGAGATATTGGCGTATAGTATGGGTACAGGTGCGCCCGCTTTGTGGGCAAAAGTGGACTTTTGTAAGGGGAGCTTGCCCGACTTGGTGATTCCACATATAGTAAAATAAAATCACTGGCGCTTTAGTTAGAACATCCCTCACAAGGGAGGCGAAACAATGTCAAACAATGAAAAAATCCTAGTAATTGATGACAGCCGCGAAATGCTGCTGGTGATGAAGCATTTATTGCTTAACAATGGCTACACGCCTTTGCTGGCTGAAAGCGGCCTCACCGGCCTTAAAATGGTGGAAACACATAACCCAGACCTCATTGTGCTGGATCTAAATATGCCTGTGATGGATGGATGGCAAGTATGTGAGCAAATCAGGGAATATTCGGCCGTACCGATCATTATTTTGACGGCCGCTCATGTAACGGAAGAGGACACAGTGCGAGGGCTTGATTTAGGCGCCAACGATTACGTGACCAAACCGTTTAACCAACACGTGATGCTGGCTCGCCTGCGCTCGGCGCTGCGCTGGTCGGTCAAGGCGCCAGATGGCAAGTTGTTTGAAGATGACACCTTGTCGATTGATGTACGTAAACGAGAAGTCTTGAAAGAGGGGAACTTGCTCAAGCTAACGAAAAAAGAGTTTGCCTTGCTGACCGCCCTGGTTATAGAATCGCCAGCCGTTGTAAACCATGAAGCCCTGTTTGCCAAAGTTTGGGATAATTCATATACATTTGACGTAAATTATGTACGGATTTTTGTCGGACATTTAAGGAAAAAACTAGAGGCTGATCCCTCGAATCCGCGCTATATTCACAATGAACGGGGCGTTGGCTATCGGTTTGAGCGGCGCAGCAACGAGATGGTTTCGAACGGGGCTGCCGCTGACAGCAATGACCAGGAAGTCGTCTGATTGGACCGATCGCCCGAGACAAGTGAGTTCATCTGGTGTCACTTAAGAATCTCCAATAGCCACAAGCAAACTGTTGACGTGCTGCTGAATAATTTCTAGGCGACGCAGCACTTCTTTTCTTTCCCCAGGCGGCAATCCCTGCGCTTTGATTCGCGATAAATGTTGCATGATATAGCCTAATCGCGTGATGTTGTCTACCCGCAAGGTACCAGGGGCAAGGTCAGGCAGGGTATCTACTTCACGCATCAGCGGTGAGTTGCTCGTGGTGATCAGAAGTTCCTCTTCATCCGGCAACTCATCAAGCGAATCGACGATGGGGTCAAACGGCCGTTCTACCTCTGGTTTGTGCAAGTCACGAATGGTTTGATAGACGGTTTTGTCCGGATTGGCTTTGAGCATTGTGGCGACATCTTTGACCTCTGCTGGTGTAAGGTCACCGGCCAACCTCGCTTTGTGTAGCGCGCGCTGCTGTGAGGGCTTTAGTCCCTGATAGATACGCGTGTCACGCTCGGTTAACACCCCATCCCGCACGTCTTCCTTAATCTCATCTGGCAGATCTAGCAGCTTGATAAGCTGGTGAATGCGCTGACGAGAATACCCCAGTCGCTTGCCCACCTTTGCCCACGAAATCTTTTTACTCCAGGGTTCATCTGAGGTCACACCCTCATCTCGGGCAGCATCCAGTTCGTTTTGCATTAAATCCCGCAAGCGTAAAAGACCCGCCGCCCGATCAACATCATTCAGATCTTCCCGCTGAATGTTTTCTACAAGCTGTCGTACGAAGCGCGTCACGCCATCATAATTACGCCGCTGCACCACGGCTGGCATGGTTTCCAGCCCGGCAAGCTGGGCCGCACGCCAGCGCCGTTCGCCATGCACAATCAAGTAGCGGTTGGGAGCAATTTCAGTTACTTCGATTGGTTGAATAACACCGTCCTGGCGAATGCTTTCACTAAGTTCAGTGAGGCTCTCCTGTGGGAACGTTTGGCGGGGCTGAGCGGGATCCGGCTGAATTGCGTCCAGTCGAAGGGCCAGCAGCACAAGTCCAGACGCTTGTTCTGTGTCTTCACTTGTGGTGAATAGCTTTTCCAAATCACCAGCATGGGGCTTGCTAGGCTGGGATAGATTGATCTTGCCTCGTTTTTTACGTCCCATCTCAGGCCTCTTTTGTAATCTGTTTGGCGATCTCGCGGTAGGCAATCGCTCCCTGACTCTTTGAATCATAGGCGATGATACTTTGCCCCGCCACGGCACTTTCGGCAAATCGCACGGATCGTTTTACGATGGGATCGAAGATGCGAATGCCGTCGCCATATTGCGTGTCGATGGCGGCTAAAATATCACGAGTCAGGGTAGTGCGGGTGTCGGCCATGGTGAGCAAAATGCCTTCGATGATGATGTCTGGGTTAAGCTTTTTGCGGCGTACCGTTTCAATGCTAGAAAGTATCATCAGAGCACCGCGTGCGGCTAAATATTCTGTTTGGATAGGAATGATGACGCTGGTAGCGGCCGTAAGTGCATTGACGACCAATAATCCCAAAGATGGATTGCAATCGATGAGAATGTAATCATACTGGTCCAGGACATTGCTCAAAATGGTCGTGAGCACGCGTTCTCGACTCAATGTATTGATGAGCGACAATTCAATAAGGCTTAGTTCAGCCTGGGCAGGCAGCAGGTGGAACTTTTCGTCTGTTTCGTAAATTGAGCCCAGCACGCTGCTTTCATAGCCATCAATCTCGGCCTTAAAGGCATCGTAGATTGTGGGGCTCAGATTGTCGGGATCAAAGCCGGCATGTTGGGTGAGATTGCATTGAGGATCAAGGTCTACGGCCAGGACACGGTGCCCCATTTCGCTGAGGGCAGCGGCCAGATTAATGGCGGTGGTAGTTTTGCCAACGCCACCTTTTTGCATGGCAACGGCAATAATTTTAGTCATCGCATCTCCTAAACTGTTTTGACGGCTGGTGGTTGGTGGAATGGCTTCGTAACTAGCGGCCAACCACAAACAACTAGCACCTTTTCTGGGTCAATAAACAATAACACGAAGGGAATTGAGCGTCAAAGAAGTGTCAACCGGGGTTGACACGTGTCGTTGACATTCGAATCTTGAGAAGTTGCGGACATCCTTTGGGGGTAGTTAGTCAGGTAATTTAACCAAATTTGTCACGTCCTTGTTGTTTAGGGTGTACAAAGTGGCCTAAATTGCGTAGAATATAACGCACCGTGTTATATTAATAACGCATTGTGTTATTTAGCAGGTTATATGATTAGATGGCAGGATAGGTTGTGGAAACGGCCGTCTAACAAGTCGAGATAAACATGAGCCAATCTACCTCGCATTTTCCATCAGATAGTGTTGACGATGTTTTTGATTATGTAATTATCGGGTCTGGGTTCGGTGGCAGCGTTTCTGCGATGCGCCTAACTGAAAAAGGATACCGTGTGCTGGTTTTAGAACGCGGCAAGCGGTATCAGGCTAAAGATTTCCCCAAGACCAACTGGAACATCTTTAAATATCTATGGCAGCCAGCGCTGCGCTGTTTTGGCATCATGGGCGTCAACTTTCTCGATGATTTGATGGTGCTAAATGGCAGTGGGGTAGGGGGGGGCAGTTTGGTTTATGCCAGCACCCATATCGAGCCGGGCGCGTCTTTTTATGATGCAGAGGAGTGGGCCGAACTGGCTGACTGGCGCTCAGAACTGATGCCCCATTTCAAAACGGCGAACCGTATGTTAGGTGTGCGCGAGAACCCGCTGTTTTGGCCTGCGGATTATCGTCTGCAGGAAATTGCCAATGAAGTTGGGCAGGGGCACACCTTTAAGCCTACGCCAGTGGCAATCTTTTTTGGCGATCCGGGGGAGACGGTGCCCGACCCGTTTTTTAATGGCGAAGGGCCCGATCGCGCTGGCTGCGTGCACTGTGGTGGCTGCATGGTTGGTTGTCGGCACAATGCTAAGAATACACTGGACAAGAATTATCTTTATTTTGCCGAAAAGCGAGGCGCAGAAGTGCGGCCGGAGGCAAATGTGTTGGCGATACGGCCGTTATACGGTCCACAGCCTGGTGCAGCCCGGTATGAAATTGAATATGAAAAGGTCACCGATTGGGTGTTCAAACGAAAAAAGCAAGTGCAGGCCCGCAACGTGATTGTGTCTGCCGGGGTATTGGGTACCGTCAATTTACTGCTTAAATGCCGTGACGAAGCCAAAACCTTGCCCCTGCTATCGGAAAGATTGGGCTGGATGGTGCGCAGCAACAGTGAAGCTCTGATGGGCGTCACGGCCCGCGACGGCGAGGTTGATTACTCCAAAGGCGTGGCCATCACGTCTCACTTTTGGCTCGATGAAGTCACCAGCGTGGAGCCGGTGCGCTACCCGCGTGGCTCGTCATTGATGCGTAATTTGGCGGTGCCGCTGGTGAGTCTGCGCGGTGGTGGCTGGCAGCGATTTGGTCGCTTTGTGGTTGAAGGGGTAAAACGGCCGTATGATTTTCTCAAAGCTCGCTTTTTGCCCGACTGGGCCAGAGATTCCACCATCTTGTTGATTATGCAGACGGCCGAAAACCGGATGCGACTCAGGCGCGGACGCAGCATTTTTACCCTCTTCCAACAGGGGTTGGTGAGTGAGCGAGATGAGAGCTTGCCCATTCCGGCCGTGGTGGATGCGGGTCGGTCGGTGGTTAACCGATTTGCCGAAAAGATTAACGGCATTCCGCAATCAACCGTGAATGAAGTGCTGTTGGAGAAGCCTTCGACGGCACATGTGTTGGGTGGTTGCGCCATCGGGGCAAATGAATCGCGGGGTGTCATTGACACCACGCATGAGGTCTTCAATTACCCGGGACTGTACGTGGCCGATGGATCGGTGATTCCGGCTAATTTGGGCGTAAATCCCAGCCTGACGATTACGGCAATGACAGAACGGGCTATGAATCTTGTGCCGCCAGCAGACCAGGCTGAAAAGATACGGCCGTTAACCGCCCCCGCCCATTTGCCTGAAGCCAACCAAGGAAACGGCCGTCGTCGTGCCGTGATTGTAGCGGGGCTGGCTGCGTTAAGTGGTATGTTATTGTTTAATTTGTGGAAGAAACGGTAGATTCAGGGATCGTTTGTCATTTGCGCATAAGCGGGAATCCATTTATTCCCAGAGTTGGATACCTGCCTATTCAGGTATGACACACCCATTATTTAGAGGAATCTGCCAAATCTGTAGACTACTTTCTATTTTCTAAGGAGTAAAAATCATGGGTACTGGAACAGTTGGGACAATAAAAGGGCAGCCCTTGAATGGCAAAGCTGAATTTTTGCCATTTGTGAATCCGGCAACGGGTGAGACGTTTGGCTCTGTGCCTATGACAACCGCGACTGATGTGCAGAATGCCCGGCGGGAAATGACAACCGCTGCGCAAACTTGGGCAGCCAAACCTGTAAAAGAGCGAGTGCGCCTTGTGCGCAAGCTGCAAGCGGTGCTCATTGACGAGATTGATGAAATAACGGCCGTTCTGAACCAGGATAATGGCAAAAGCCGCCAGGATGCGATGGCCGAACTGTTCATCAGTGTTGATCTCATTAATCAATATTGCAACCGTGCGCCCCGCTGGTTGCGCCGTCGTCGCATTTCCCCGGGCCTGCAAATCTTTAAACGCTGCTACATTGAGCAGCATCCGCATGGGGTGGTAGGCGTCATTGGCCCGTGGAATTATCCGCTGGTGCTCATTGTACCGCCGGTTATTTCGGCATTGCTGGCAGGCAATGCCGTGTTGGTGAAACCGTCGGAAGTAACCGCCGCAACAGGGGTGCTGGTTGAGCAGTTGTTCCAAAAAGTGCCGGAGTTGGCTCCCTTTGTGCGATTTTTGCATGGAGACGGCCGTGTGGGCGCAGCGCTCGTTCAATCCAAACCCGATCTCATCTTCCTGACTGGCTCTACCAAGACTGGACGGCTGGTCATGAAAGCCGCTGCCGAGAACATGACCCCTGTTGTTTGTGAGCTAGGCGGTAAAGACCCCATGCTCGTTCTGGAAGATGCCGATATTGAAGCGGCGGCTCGCTGGGGTGCTTGGGGCGCGTTCTACAACACCGGGCAAGCCTGTACGGCCGTTGAGCGCATTTATGTGGTGGAATCGGTCTATGATCGCTTTCTGGAAGCCTTTTTAGAGGAAACGCGTCAGTTAAAGCAGGGGTATAGCCCCGAAATTGACAATCCCAACGATCTTGGCCCGCTGACGTTCCAGCGTCAGGTAGACATTATTGAAGACCATGTACAGGATGCCCTTGCCAAGGGCGCACACATTATTCACGGGGGTGAGCGGCAGGGAATGTACATGGAGCCAACCGTCATGGTAAATGTGGATCACAGCATGAAAATTATGCGAGAGGAAACATTTGGGCCTGTTGTGCCGATTATGATGGTGGATGATGAAGTTCATGCCATTCAGCTGGCCAATGATTCCCATTTAGGCTTGAGTGCTTCGGTTTGGAGCCGCAGCTTGCCCCATGCCGAGCATGTGGCGCATCAGCTTTATGTGGGGGCAGTCAATATCAATGACACGATGTCCCACTTTGCCATTCCGCGCCTGCCGTTTGGTGGCGTAAAGGAATCTGGCATCGGGCGGACGCATGGCAAAAAGGATTTATTGCAATTTACCCAAACGCGTGCTTTTGTCGTTAGTAACCCGCCGCTGCCGTTTGATATTGCCACGATTATGCGCCAGCCGGGAAATTACCGGCTTGGCTCCGGGATTATTCATCTGGCGTTTGGCACCTCGGCCAAGCAGCGGATAAAGCCAGTAGTGGAGCTGCTTGAAGCGCAAGAGATCAAGCCAAAAGCGAAGAAAGTGGGCACGGCCGTTGGGCTAACGGCCGTCGTTGGCGCAGCGATTGTGGCATTTTTGCTGCGCACCCGGAAATAGCTCTGTTTAAATAAAGAATTTACGATTGACGACTGAATTAGAAAGTCGTCAGTCGTCAATCGTAAATCAAAAATCATTAATTGGTTGTGGGTCGTGCCGAAAGCGTCAGGCTAACCGTTTCTGGCTGACCATTGCGCAAAATTTGAAGTTCAATCGTTTGTCCCACCACCGTTTGCTGCACCAGATACCCCAGTAAGTCGTCAAATTCAACAATTGGCAGATCATCCACGCCGGTGATGATGTCTGGATTGTTGCCGCCACGGAGCCCGGCAGATGCGGCTGGGCCACCGCTAATTACTTCGCTGATGAGAATGCCCGTTTGGTTAGCCGGCAAGTTAAGCGCCACGGCCGTTTCTTCCGTTAGGACACCGCCAGAAATGCCCAGCCACGGTGTATCCACACGGCCGTTGGCGATAATTTGGGGCACGATGTTGTTCACAATGTTGGCCGGCACGGCATAGCCAATGCCGGACGAACCCAGCACAGGGGATTCAATCGCTGTGTTTACCCCAATGACCTGACCATGCAGATCGAGCAGCGGCCCACCAGAGTTGCCTGGATTGATAGCTGCGTCCGTTTGGATGATGTCAGGAATTTGGAAGGTCGTTCCGTTGGGTCCAACTGCGCCGGGGAACAGTCGGTCCAGCGCTGAGATAATGCCGGTGGTCATGCTGCTTTGCAGACCAAACGGACTGCCAATGGCGATGACAATCTGCCCCACTTTTAGCGCGTCGGAATTTGCCAGGCTTACAGGCGTGATGTCACTGATTTCGCTGGCATCCACCTGGATCACGGCCAGGTCCGAGGCTGGATCGGTGCCGACGATGGTGGCCTCCAACTGACGGCCGTCGTCGAAATTGACGATAATTTGTCCGCCACTTTCAACGACATGATTGTTAGTGACGATGTGGCCGTTGGTGTCGAACAAAAATCCGGATCCCTGTCCGTTGCCGATGACGATGTTTACCACGGCGGGATTGACCTGCTCATACACCGAGACAAACGCCTGTTCTTGTGCAAACAGATCGGCCACAGCATCGTTGGCTGATGTTTGGAGGACTGATTCTACCAGGGCGGTTGGGACAGCGGTGGCAGATGCAGACATCGCATCTGCTTGGTCCAAAACGGCCGTTTCTGGTTGAACATTTTCCGCGACGGTATTAATGGATTGGGTGACGGCCGTTTCTGCCCCGCCACAGGCGGCCAGCATCAGTGCCAGCGCCACAAAAAAGGTCAGCCATAGCCACTTCATGTTGCTAAAGCGATTTTGAAGATTCATTTTGCCTCCGAGTGATTAAATTATCTTGATGGGGTAAGTCTGCGGGGTAATTGCAAAATAAATGTAAAGTGTGGCTAAGTGTTATGTAATAATTGTCTGAGCAGCGGATGAGGAGGGGGAGGAACATGAAACATGACCTGCATTGTCACTTTCCACAATCTGCTTTTTACTTTAAACGCGCTCGCTGGTAAGATTGTTTAAGAGGATATAGAAACTTATGAAAAGAGCCGACGGCCGTTCACCCAACCACCTGCGTCCTATCACCTTTGTGCCACACTTTACTAAGATGGCCGAAGGGTCTGTGCTGGCCAAATTTGGCGAGACGCACGTGCTGTGCAACGTGACGGTTGAAGAGAGCCTGCCGCCGTGGCTGCGCAACCAGCCGGAGCCGCACGGTTGGCTCACGGCCGAATACGCTATGTTGCCACGCAGCACCTCACAGCGCACGCGGCGCGAACAGCGTTGGCCCAAGGGGCGCACCCAGGAAATTTCACGGCTCATTGGCCGCAGCTTGCGCATGGCGCTCGATTTATCATTGCTTGGTGAGCGCACCATCACGATTGATTGCGATGTGCTGCAAGCGGATGGCGGCACGCGCACCACGGCGATTTGTGGCAGTTGGGTTGCCTTACAGTTGGCGCTGCGGCCGTTGATCGCCCAAGGCGTCTTGCCCGATGCGGTAAACAAACATCATATTGCTGCGATCAGCGTCGGGGTGGTGGATGGCGTGCCGTTGCTCGATTTGCCCTATGTGGAAGACGTCGCGGCTGAAGTCGATATGAACGTCGTGATGACGGACGGGGGCTTGCTGGTTGAGGTTCAGGGGACGGGTGAAAAAGCGCCGTTCAGCCGTGCTGAATTCGATCAATTATTGTCGCTGGCAGAGCAGGGCATTCAGAAGATAACGGCCGTTCAGGAACAAATTGTGAGTAGCTCATAATTAATTCAATAATAAAGAAATTTCGTGTAGTATTAGCGAATAACGGCCGTTTTTGCCCTAAAAACGGCTCAAATCCAAAGGGAACCGGTTGAAAGCGACCACAAAACAAGCCAAACCTAACTGGCTCAACGCCATTTTGCAAATGAAATGTGCCAACTGTCGGCAGGGGAATGTGTTCCATAAGCCCATGCGTATGCATGAAGATTGCCCGCACTGCGGCGTTCATTTTGAGCGGGAAGATGGCTACTTTATGATGGCTGTTTTTGTGGGCTACGTCATGAGCTTTTTTGTGGCGGTGCCGGTTGTCGTGGCGCTCTATTTTGCGATACGGCCGTCTGTGTGGGGCTACCTGATTGGGGCCAGCGTGGCCTTGCTCATCGCCTCACCGCTCATCTTCCACTATGCGCGCGTCGTTTGGATGTTCATCGACCAACTGCTTGACCCGCGACGGGAAGATGAATTGTGAATGCCTTGCTGTGGCCGGTGTCCTCACCGCGCCACTTTCTCAGTTTCTAGTAAGTCCTGCTAAAGTTTAATCGTTCAGGATCGCCGTCTAGGCGGTACGGCGGGATGCCGACCGCAGCCGGGGAGACTTCACCCTAATCGAAAACCAAGCCTTAGCAGTGGCGGCGATATAAGTTTCTACAATGATCTTAACATCTATTTGTGCCATATAAGCTCTTTAATGTTGATGATTGTATTGGGTAATTTTTTCTTTGACACGCTGACGGTCAATTTTGAAAGGTTGTCCATCTGCTCCAAAAGGGTGTTTGAAATCAAACGCTTCAGATGAAGCACCCTCACGGTGGAATTTATCATACCGTTGATATACCTCTTCCCAAGATCTTGACCTTGTTCATCGCCATAAGGAGCCTTTAACAGACCAATTGTCATAAACGCTATTTTTGACATAATCTTCGTCATCAAATTCTTTTTCCTTTGGTAGTCCTAACGCAAGCTTCAGTGGTTGGCATCGAAGTGACTGGCAAAACAAGCTCGGCGAGCATAAACTTTTCAGCCAAGCTAATG
>CBDUOF010000023.1:0-25551 GCA_965368765.1 uncultured Anaerolineae bacterium
CCAGGGGTGGCATGATTTACGAGATGGGATGCAGGTCGATTACTTTTTGCCGAAAAACGGCCGTTCACTCCAAACTCGCTACCGTCAATTCTGTTCTGAACTAGGCTGGCGTTAGCACAACCTGTCTTTGCAGGGAAAGGAGGAGAAAGTTGAGAAAGGCTTTAAAATCTATAGAAGGATATTTTTACCTCGCCCCCACCTTGATCATTTTGGGCATCTTTGTCTACTGGCCCATCTTCAGTTCATTCCAGATGAGCCTGACGCGGGTAGCGCCATTTGGTGGGGCGGTGATAGACGTAGGTGCTGAAAATTACCAACGCCTCTGGACAGAAATATTGGAGCGGGGTGATTTTTATAACAATATCAAGGTATCTTTGTTATTTACCCTGGGCACTGTCCCTACCGGAATCGTGCTTGCGGTTGTTCTGGCGATTGCCCTTTCATACCCTCTGGCGCGTCTGTCCTGGTTTCATCGCCTCCTCATATTTGTACCCATCGTGATTAGCAGTGCCATCACCGGAGTCATTTTCCGTTGGCTGTATAACCCTGCTGTTGGCTATGTCAATCATTGGATAGGTTTGTTAGGATTTGAATCAGTTAATTGGCTCACTTCAAAAGATTGGGCTTTAACTTCTGTTGTTCTGGCGGTTGTGTGGCGGCAGCTTGGCTTTAACGTGATTATTGCCCTGGCAGGGGTGCAGAATATTGATTCTACCTACTATGAGGCAGCCAAAGTAGACGGAGCCAATTTATGGCATCGGGTGCGTCATATCACGCTACCGCTGCTCTCCCCCACACTTTTCTTTTTGCTTATTATTAACGTCATTAACAGCCTGCAAACCTTTGGTGAAATCAATATTTTGACAGATGGTGGCCCAGGGCAAGCCACGACCAACATGATTTACGCCATCTACGTAGATGCGTTTGTCGGTACACCGTTTCGTGGTTCAGCCTCGGCGCAAGCCTATATGCTTGCCTTGCTCATTATTGCCATGTCCCTTGCTCAGTTCAAAGGCTTTGGCCGGAGGGTTCATTACTCATGACGATAACAACCCCGACACCTAAACCCAAGCGCAAGCTGGCGAAATCCGATTTGGCGTTGCAAGTTGGTCTCATTACCGTGGGGTTACTTGTCTCACTGCCTATTATTATTGCCATTTTAACCAGCTTCAAATCACTGCAAGACATATCGGCCAATCCTACAGCAATCTTTCCACGCGATTGGACGTTTAGAAACTACATCACGGCCTGGAATGCAACGCCATTCGGTCGGTACCTGGTCAATAGCGTTGTTCAGTCCAGCGTTATTGTGGTGGCTCAGGTTATCTTCAGCGTGATGGCAGCGTTTGCCTTTACCTTCATGAATTTTCGTGGCCGCGACCTAATGTTTTATCTCATTTTAGGTAGCCTGATGATTCCTTTCCAGCTCACCTTCATTCCAAACTTTGTCTTAATCAGTCAGTGGCAGTTGGCCAATACGTATGCTGGGTTGACTTTGCCATTTTTGGGCAGCGCCTTCGGCGTCTTTTTGTTAAGGCAGTTCTTTATGACATTGCCCAAGGAGCTGCATGATTCGGCCGTTATTGACGGCGCCAGCAATTTCCGCTTTTTGTGGCAGATTGTGGTGCCGCTGAGCCGTGGTTCTATCAGTGCCTTCGGCATCTTCGCCTTTTTAGGAGCGTGGAGCCAATATTTGTGGCCCTTGATTATTACAAACGATTCAACGATGCGTACCGTACAAATCGGCATTCGCTATTTTTTGTTTGATCAGGAGCGAGGCACGGATTGGGGAGCGCTGATGGCTGGTGCGGTCATTGTCATGTTACCAACATTGCTGCTCTTCTTGTTTGCCCAACGTCAGCTTGTCAAAGGCATTGCCATGACCGGGCTGAAGGGCTAGGATCTATTAAGCGGAGAAGCGTTCTATCTGGCTCGAAGCGCGCAAAGCAATAAGAACGTTTCTTCTGCAAGTAAGTCACGGTCATTTGTTACCGTTCCAAAAATGAAAAGTGATTTCCTTAACCTACTGAATTGTTTTCTACACCTTGTTCAATCCGGAATGGACCTGGTGTTTAAGGGTTTACCCAATGGTGGCCCTTTTGAAAAGCGCATGCGATCACACTTTTGTGACGCACAAGTTACCTTTAAAGGAGGAACTATGTCTAAAAAAATGCTTAAATATTGGATGTTGCTGCTGGCTTTGGCTCTGGTCTTAGCCGCTTGTGGTGGCACGGCAGATGAACCTGCCGATGAACCCGCAGACACAGCTACCGAAACAGAGGACACGGCCGTTTCTGAGGAAGCCGCCTCTGAGACCGAGGAAGTCATGGAAGAAGAGCCGATGGACGACGTCGTTACCATCGAGTTCTGGCACGCCATGGGCGGTGAACTGGGTGAGGTTGTAGACGAGCTAGTGGCTCGCTTCAACGATAGCCAGGACGGCATTGTTGTTAATGCAACTTTCCAGGGAACGTACGACGACACCTACAATGCCTTGTTGGCCGCCTTTGAAACCAACACGGCGCCCAATATTGTGCAGAACTTTGATCTGGCTTCCCAGACAATGATCGACACGGGCCGGCTCATTCCCGCCTACCAGCTTATGGCCGATGATGGTTACGATGCGAACGTCTTTGTTCCGGCAGTTCGTGATTACTATTCTGATGAAAACGGCATGGTGGGTATGGCGTTCAACAGCTCTACGCCTATCCTGTATTACAATATTGCCATGTTTGAAGAAGCTGGCGTTTCACCGCCGGCCGAAGGCACCAGCTGGAACTTCACCGAAATGCTGGCTGCTTGCGATGCCATTCAAGAAAGCGGCGTCACCGAATATTGTATTGCGCTTGGTCAGGTTGGTTGGTACTTTGAACAAATTACGGCCAACAGCGGTGGTTTGTACTACAACAACGATAACGGCCGTACTGGCCGAGCCACCGAAGTTGTCTTCAATCAGGGTGTTGGGGTTGAGGTATTCGACTTCCTCACCGGTCTGGTAGCCAACGGCTACTCGCCCAATCTGGGTAACACCTGGACCGACACCGATTCAGTATTCTTTGCTGGTGAAGCAGCCATGACCTTTGATTCCACTTCCGGCGCTCGCGGCCTGCAGGATGGGGCTGAGTTTGAAGTAGGCACCATGTTTATCCCCTACGCAGACAGCGCAGGCGGCCGCAACGGTGTGGTCATCGGTGGGGCTGCCCTGTGGCTCATCGACTCTGAAGATGATGCCAAGGACGCCGCAGCCTGGCAATTCATGAAGTTTATGGCTGAAGAAGATCAGCAAGTGACCTGGCACACCGGAACAGGCTACTTCCCCGTACGCACCGACATCAGCGGCAACGCCGATTTGGATGCTTTCTGGGCTGAAAACCCGAACTTCGTGACCGCCATTGCACAGCTGGAATCCACGGCCACAACCCTGGACGATGGCAGCACCAACTACCCCGTTTTGGGTGGCGTTGCTGGCCCATCCCCCGCTATTCGCCGCCTGATCGTGGAGGCGTACAGTGCCGTGCTGGATGACGGCATGACGGCTCAAGAAGCATTGGATATCGCTGCTGAAAAGGCCAATCAAGAATTAGAAGATTACAATTCGTTCTTTGAATAAACGATAGCGTTTAGCCTGATAGAGCTGCCAGATCGGCTGATCTGGCAGCTTTTCTTTTTATTCATGCCCAATTGCCAATGAAAGATAGATTCGGCAAACGAAGGAGCCCTTCAACGTATTTTCAAAACTGAACCAAACGCTCAATCATGCCTGCGTTTGAGGGAGGCTGGTTGGTAAAAGAGTATGAAGCTTGAAAAGATTCCTGATAATAATTGCATTGCCGCTTTTACTCATGGCCTGTCGTTCGGCCAGTGAGTCAGAGTCGTCGCAAACAATAAGTTCTGATATGACAGATTTCGTTTTTATCGGCACAGGGAACCTGCCGCCTGATTTTGATGCCGAGGGGCATCGCGGCGCGCGCGGACTCCTGCCAGAGAATACACTGCCTGCCTTTGAAGCGGCGCTAGATTTGGGCGTGACGACCCTGGAGCTGGATTTGCACTATACTCAGGATGGCGAAGTGGTTGTCTGGCATGATCCTATCCTCGACGACACTAAATGCCGCCTGCCGGACGAGCCTGCCGATCCGACCGCGCCTGACCCCAAAAATCCGCTGCGGCGCATTTTTATTAGCCAACAGCCGCTTTCGGTGATCCAGTCATATGTTTGTGATCTGAATCCGGACAAGGATCGCTTTCCTGAACAAACGGCCGTATCCATGCCCCTCACGCAAACGGATTACCGCATCGTCACCCTGGATGAACTATTCGACTTTGTCGCGCAATACGCCAGCTCCGACTTGAAAACGGAGGCACAACGCGACAACGCTGTCCACGTTCAGTTCAACATTGAAACCAAGCGGGATCCGGATCACCCCGAATACATCGACGATGGCTTTACGGGGGGTGAGGCAGGGCCTTTTGAACATGCGATCCTGGAAATTGTAAACGGCCGTTCCCTTACGAATCGCGTCATCGTCCAAAGCTTTGACCATCGTTCGCTGCGCACCATTCGTGAGCTGGACAGCCAGATTCGCCTGGCTGCGCTCACCACGCGCGGTGAGGCCAAAATAGATGTGTATGCTGCCTATAAATTTAACATTTGGTCGCCCAACCAGCGGGACGTTACTGCCGAATTGGTTGCCCAGGCCCACGAAGAAGGTCTCCTGGTCATTCCCTGGACTGTTAACGATCCTGACGACATGCAGCGGTTTATTGACTGGGGGGTCGATGGCCTTATTTCCGACTACCCAGACCGTTTACTAAAGATGCCCTAAGATGGAAAAATTTAGAAGCACCATTGGCAGACTTATCAGCCTAGCTTCCCCGAAACCAGGCCTGCGCGCAGTGACCGTGACAAGCTTCGTCCGGCGACCCGCCCTATCGCAGACTTCTACCGCTACGCCAGCTTCATGTTTCCCAGTGTTTTTGCTCATGTTGATTCTATTTGCTGCCTGTCGCTCACAGCCAGCACCGGAACCCGTGCTGCAAACGCGTCAATTTGCCAGCGGCCTAGTGAACCCTGCTGGAATGGCAGAGCTGCCCAATGGCATCATTTTGGTTGCCGAGGAAGGCACGGGCAACGATGATTTTTCTGCTGGCGTTTCCATGATCACCCCGGATGGGCAGGTTGGGCGGCTGATAAGCGGTCTGCCCAGCGGGCGAGATTCCGGGGATTTGTCCGGCGTGCCGTTTGTGAAGCTGTCACCAGACGGCCGTACCCTTTACACCGCCCACTTTAACCTGGGCCATCTTTACACGCTGCCAGTGCCAACCAGCTTAGCCTTGGCCGATGCGCCACTCACTGCCGCCGATTTGGGCAGCCGGATGCTGCCGCTCAACAACGTCCAGCTGACCAATCCGTTTGACCTCACCTTTGATACCAACGGGTTACCCGTTGTGAGCGACGCCAGCGGCAACGGCATCGCCAAAGAAACCAGCGACGGCACGACCCGCTTTTTCCATCGTTTTTCTGCGATTCATACTGAAAATGGCAGCATTGACCCGGTGCCGACGGGCATAGAGCGCATTGGGTCTGAATATTTTGTCACGTTGACGGGTGGCTGCCCCTATCCTGCCGGGGCAGGGCGGCTGGTGGCTATCGATGAAAACCGGAACGAGCGGATTGTGACCGATGGCCTGAATATGCCCATCGACGTTGCGAAAGGGCCAGACGGCACCATTTGGCTTCTGGAATTTGCCCGCTTTCGTCCCGATGCTTCCTGCTTTAGTGGCATGGGCTACCAGGCAGACAGCGGTCGCTTGAGCAAAGTGAGCGCCAACGGCGCACTCGAATTGGTGCTGGATGGCCTGAACTTCCCCACCTCACTGCTGCCTCGAGCCGATGGGTCGCTGCTGATTAGCCAGGTGTTTGAGGGCAATATCATCGAGATTTATTGGGCAGCAGAAGCGGTCGAAGCGTTATCCGCGCCAGATGCTCCAGGGGCTGACCCTGAGCTTGCTGAAGCGGCCGTTTCCACCACACGCCAACAGATTGAGGATTTGGATGCCGCTTTGCGGGCCGCCATTGTCCAGCAGGGATTACGGCCGTATCCTGGCAGCGATTTGCCTGAAGATGATCCGGCACTGGTGCAGCTGGGCCAACAGCTCTTTTTTGATCCGGTGCTTTCGGGCGACCAAAATATTAGCTGTGCCACCTGTCACCATCCTGCCCTGGCTATGGCCGATGGCCGTGCCTTGCCCATCGGCACGGGCGGCGAAGGGCTGGGGCCACAGCGTGCCTTTGTGGAATCGGTCGTTTTGGGCAGTGAGGCGGCTGGCGCAACAGTGAGCAATCCCTTCATTGGCGCGTTTGTGCCGCGTAACTCGCCCACCATTTTGAACAGCGCTCTGCTGCCGGTGCAGTTTTGGGACGGCCGTGTAGATGGCTATGCAGGCATTGTGACCACGCTGGATGAGCAGGTGAATCAGCGGCAGCTCAGCGACGCGCTGGCGGTGCAGGCAATGTTCCCCGTGACCAGCCTCCATGAAATGGCTGGAGCCACGCTGGGCCATCTGCCGCCAGAAGCCATTCGACGCGAGCTCATGACCCGCCTCTACACAATTCCTGGCTACACAGAGCAGTTCGATGCACTTTTTGGCACGTCTACGCCGGACATTACGGCCGTTGTCGCTGCCATTGCCGCGTTTGAACGCCAATTTATTATGACCGCTTCACCCTGGGATGCGTACCTGGCGGGAGACAGCGCTGCTTTGACGGACCAGCAAAAGCAAGGGGCACTGCTCTTTTATGGCGAGAGCAATACGGCCGTAAACTGCGCCAGCTGCCACGCGGGCGATCTTTTCACAGATTTGCAGTTTCACAATCTGCTTGTGCCTCAGCTGGGGCCGGGCAAGGGGCAGGGGCCGAACGGCCGTGACGACTGGGGCCGCGCCGGCGTGACCTTTGATGCCCGAGATCGCTTTACGTTCCGTACGGCACCGCTGCGTAATGTGGCTCTCACGGCACCTTACTTCCACAGCGGCGCCTACGCCAGCCTGGGCCAAACGATTGCCCATCATGCCAATATCGTTGAATCTGCCATCAACTACGATCCCAGCCAATATTTGCCGCCCGCATTTTACAGCAGCGTACGGCCGTATAATCCCACAGACCAGCTAGCTACCGCCGCGCCCGAGCTGCGCCACGGCCTGCCGCTTTCCGCCCAGGATATCGACGCTCTCGTCGCTTTTTTGCAGGCGCTTACCGATCCAGCCGCCCTCAACTTAGATCAGTTTATTCCGGATATGGTTCCCAGCGGCCTGCCACTTGATCCGGTGCCAGCTGGCTTAACCGTGGCCTCCGAGGCAGAAAACGGTGGGGGAACGGCCGTTCCCAACAGCGCGTCCGATGTCAACGAGCTGACCGCGCTGCACTTCTCTAACGTCGCCATGCAGGTGGGGCTAAACTTCCAGCATGGCGCGTTTCGCACCGCCATTTTTGAAGATCCGGCAGCCATGATGGGCGCAGGATTGTGCTGGATCGACTATGATCAGGACGGCTGGCAGGATTTGTATCTGGTAAACAGCTTTGCAGAGGCGGAACGGCCGTATTGGCAGGAACAGGGCGGTTTACCAACCAGCAGCCTTTTCCGCAACCAGCAGGGACAATTCAGCGACGTAACGACCCAAACGGGCACCGGGTTGGTGCTGCGGGGCAATGGCTGCATTGCTGCTGACTTTAACCTGGACGGCTGGCCCGATTTGTACATCACTGCCGACGGGCCAAACAAGCTGCTGTGGAACCAGGGCGATGGCACCTTTGCCGAAGGGGCAGCTGCTGCCGGTGTCGCTGCACCGGAGTGGAACAGCGCCGCTGCCGTGGCCGATCTAAACGAAGATGGCTGGCCCGATCTGTTTGTGGCGGCTTACATCGATCTGGAAAACAAGATTCCGCACCCGAGCGGAGCATTTCCGCAGGATTATTATGGCTTGCCCGATCGCCTCTATCTGAACAATGGCGACGGCACCTTCCACGACGTGGCAGCTGCCGTTGGCCTGGCGCGAGAAGAGCGCGGTCTGGGGGCCATTTTTAGCGATCTAGACAACAACGGCCGTTTTGAACTGTACATTGCCAATGACGGCCAACCGAATCGGCTGTACACGGCCGTGCCCGACAGCAGTGAAACTGGCTTCCACTTCGACGATTTGAGCCTGAGCGCCGATATTGGCGACTCTGGCAGCGGCATGGGCGTGACGGGCGGTGATTATGATGGCGACGGCCGTTTTGATCTGTTTGTTACCAATTGGGAAGCAGAGCTCAACGCCCTGTATCATAATGAGATGGATGAGGGTGGCGAACTCCAGTTTCGTTACAGCACCTACCGTATTGGCATCAGTGGCTTGGGCAACGCCATGACCGGCTGGGGCACCCATTTCGCCGATTTTGATCAGGATGGTGATTTGGACTTGCTCACGGTAAACGGCCGTGTGCCGGTGTCTAATTTTGCCAGTGACGCCGAACTTGTGCGCTTTTACGGCAACATGCAACAAGAAGGCAAACCGGGGCAGTTTCGTGAGTGGACGCGCCAGGTCGGGCTGCATGAGGATGGCGTGGGGCCGCTGTTGGCCCGGGGCAGCGCCGTGGCGGACTTCGACAATGACGGCGATTTGGACGTGGCCATCAATACGATTGGCGGCGTCCCTGCCTTGCTACAAAACAACGGAGCTGCAGGCAACTGGCTGCAAATTGAGCTGAGCGGTTTTTATCCAGGGGCGATGCTTGAGGTCGTTTTGCCAGACGGCCGTTCCCTCATGCGTGAATGGCGGGTGGGCAGCAGTTACCTGGCCTCAGAAGATTCCCGGCTGCATGTTGGGCTGGGCGATTTCAGCGAGGCTGCCCTGGTTCGGGTAACCTGGGGTGAAACAGTTTGGGAGGAAACGGCCGTTTCAGCCAATCAGCGACTCATCCTCCCGTGAGATTTTCTACACAAGTACAAACTTCCTAACGAGACGTGGTAAGAAAATGATACTCCTACACTGGCGATCTTTTCGCTTCTCTTTTAGACTCAGGTGAGCACCACATTCTAGAAGGACAATTTTATGATTGAGACTATTCAACAAGCAGTAAAGTACCACGACCAATACCAATTCGAAATCAAGCTCGATTACGAACTGCATGGGAACCAAAAAACGCGCTACCAAATTGCCACCTACTTTTTTGTGCCGCAGAGCCTGGGCGTCACGCCGCAAACCTATCCGAAACATTATTTCTACCAGGATGTGCAAAGCCACATCCGCCTTAAAACGCCCAGTTTAAACTTGCGCGAATTCACGTCCGGGGAGCGCTCGCCGCTGCGCAAGATTGAAGCCTTGGTCGGTCACAATGACTGGCTGAGCAACCCCAAGCAGCAGAAGCAAATAATAACGCAAATGAAGCTCCTCAGCGCCATGTTAAAAAGCGCCTTACGCGAACATTTCTTTTTGATCGAGCGTCGCGTGTCTGAGGTCCAGGCAACGTCGCATGGCAAGACCCATTATCTGGTTCACAATTTGGTCGATGAATTTCTAACAGAGTCTGACCGGGTAACTGAACGGTTTCGGATGTTGCTGGCGGATTTCAACCTGCCTAACGTTCCAACCGATGTATTTATGGCATTTTTGTTTACCGATGAATCGCTAAGTATCTTAATTGAGGAAAGTGCCGTCGAGATGTTCCAAATTGTGGATGAATATTTGAAGAAAACGAATCGGGAAGATTATAAAATTGCGCTTAGCGAGCTGACTGCTCGTGAATCGAAATATCGCAAAACGCGTGGGTATGAATCAATTTTAGTAAAAGGAAGTGATAACGAAACCTTTTTGTATCGCGCCTCGATTTTGAAGAAATATGCTTCCAGCGTGCTCTTTTTGAATACCGATGTTCAGCCAGATGGTCAATTCTTGGAGCAGGTCATTTTGTCGCTGGCGGCAGGACTGGCAATGGTTTTTGCAACGGCCGTTGCCTTCTATTTTCAAGCACAATTTGGCAATTTTACAATGCCATTTTTCGTCGCTCTGGTTATTGGCTACATGTTCAAAGATCGCATCAAGGAAACGAGCCGTATTTTGTTCGCGCGCCGATTGGAACAATACATTTTTGATCGTCGGATTACGATTCGCTCTCAGGATGGGCAGCACCGCCTGGGCGTTTTGCGTGAAAAAGTGCGCTTTATTGATGAAAGTGATGTGCCGCTCTCGGTAAGGCGGGCGCGGAATCGGGATCACATTACCGATGTATCAAACGAAGGGCGTGGCGAAAATATTATTTGTTACACCAAGGACATCGAGTTGCAAATTGTGGACGCAGAAAAGTTGCTGCCAGGATTCCCCGAAATTACCGGTGTCAACGATATCTTACGCTTCGATATTCGCAACTTTCTTAAAAAGATGGCGGAGCCAGTGCAGGAGCGTTTTATTATTGAGGAAGGCAATTTGGTCTCGCTCCTATGCCATAAGGTATACCACATCAATTTGATTTCCCGGTATAAGACGGTGCAGCCCGGCATCAATAAGGAGAACCGGCACCTGCGGCTCATTTTGAATCAAAAGGGGCTTCGTCGCATTGAAGAAGTGCAACCATAGCATGGGTGTGTGGCACCAGCGCTACAATTTACTGATGGCGTCACCTTGGCGAATCGTGCCAGGTTGAATAACTTTGGCGTTGATTCCGCGCAAATGGAGTTGCTTGCCTACGGCCGAATTCACAAATTTCATTGCATCAAGGCCGAAGCGGGCCACGAATTTTTTGCAGCCCGTGTGGGGAACGGCCGTAACTTCTACGACCGCATTGCCAACCGCCAATTGCGTGCCTGGCGGCAGATTTTCCGCGCTCAGGTCGAAATCGACATATAGTTGATCCCCCGCCAGCGCCCAGCGGTCACTGCTCTGCGCCACCAATGCCGCGACCCGGCTGTTCATCAGGGTGAGCTGTGCCTCTGGGTTGGCGGAACCGTCTGGCGTGTGGCGGCTGCCGCGCGGCTGCCAATTGTCGCCAACCAGGCCAACGGCCGTATCCAGTTCACCGGATTCAAGGACCTCACGTGCGTCGGTGGATGGTCGCCGCACAATCATGGCCAATACGCCTATAACGTGCGGCGACAGCCGAATATGGTCTAACCCCGCCTCCAATTCTGTCATGGTCAACTGTTTCGCTGCTATCATTTTGGTCCTCCGTTGAATAACCTCACTAACGTTCAAACATTTCCGCAGCGATCGCCCCAGAGCAAATCTTGGTGACTGGGCCAATCAACGTACCGTAAAATTCAGGATCCAACGCCACAGAGAGCGTGCCGCCGGGCATATGAACCGTGACGGCACTATCGCACAATCCCAGCCGATGGGCAACGGCCGTTGCTGCCGTGCTGCTGCTGCCAGATGCAATCGTATAGCTGGCCCCCCGTTCCCAAATTTCAATCTGGATGTTTTGCCTGTCTTGTACAAACATAAATTGCACATTGGTGCGGCGCGGAAACAGAGGCGAGTGCTCGATAAGGGGGCCATAGCGACAGGCCAGTTCCTCCGTAGGCGGCTCGTCTAGCAGAACCACGCAGTGGGGATTGCCCAGCGTGGCGGCACAAAAGCGAAAGAGACGGCCGTCTACACGCATTGTTTCATCTAACACGTCTCGTGCTGGGCCAGTGACGGGGATTTCGGCACTGTGGAAGCGCACTTGCCCCATGGCGACCTGAATAATACGGTCGTCTTCCGCAATGGTGCACGTCACAATCCCACCCAACGTTTCTACCGTAAATGGCGCATGGCCCACGTGACCCGTGTCCAGCAAGTAACGAGCAAAAATGCGAAGGCCGTTGCCGCTTTTTTCGGCATCACTTCCGTCGGGATTGTAAATACGCAGGCCAAAATCACACGACTCGCTGGGCAGTGGCCCCAGCAAGATACCATCCGACCCGACACCAAAGTGAGGGTGACAAATGGTACGAACGGCCGTCTTGCTCAGCGGTTCTGCCAAATCTTCTGGCGAAATGACGATATAAATGTTGCCTAATCCGTGATATTTAGAAAAGTTCATAACATTTGCTATTGGGATCGCAGGTTGGGTGCCGTGCGGCCATTTGCCAATGTCGCTTCGCTACGATCCTCTTATGGTGCATAGTTTTGTCCAACGGCCGTTTCCATGCCTGTTCCAATTGTGACCACAGTGTCTAAATCCACATTATCCTCTACCACCACAACGATGGCCACCTGAGGCGCTTCGGCGGGCGTAAGCGAGAGGTACCAGCCATTGCGGCTGTCTGGGCCAGAGAGGGCCGTGATGGCAAAACTGAGTATGCCGTCAGAATTGAGCAGACCGCGGATAGCCCGAGCTGACTGACTGCTTACGGCATCTTCGGCAGTGGGGGGGAACGACTGCGGCTGCATGACGCCAGCTTCATCCTGAACGGCCGTTACCAATCGGGGTGCGGGTAAACGGCCGTTGTTGCCCAATGCGCCCAACGCCAAAGCCACCTGCATGGGGGAAACAGTCAAATTGTCCTGTCCAATGCCAGCCAGCAGCGGATCGGCCAACGGTTCCAGTTCGGCCGTTTCACTGTTTAGCGGCAGGTCGGGTGGCGTGGTCAGGCCAAAGCGCTGAAAGATGTCATCCAGGCCATTATTGCCCAGCCGGTCTGCCAAATCTTGCATAGGGCCAGGGCAGCGATGACGGAGTACATCGGCCCAGGTGGCATCATCTGGTGGCGTGGTCTGGCACCGGATGACCTCGCCGTTTACCGGTACGGGACGATTGGCATTAAGTACCGTGCCCTCCAGCTGAATCCGGTCGGCGTCCAATGCGGCGGCCAAAATAAATGGCTGGATGAGTAGCCCGGGCTGATACTGTCCCTGCACGGTCCGATTGAGCAAGGGCGACCTTTCATCGTCTACCAGCATATCAAACAGGTCATCGAGCATGTTAGGATCGTAGCCTGGGTGGCTGACCATGGCCAGCACGTCCCCCGTGGCAATATCGAGCACCACCAGGGCACCTTGTGCTTCACTAAACAGGATTTCGGCTATTGTCTGCAAGTTGGCGTCCAGGCTAAGCTGGACATCTTGCCCAACCTGTGGCATGTGCAGGATTTCTTGGTTGAAAACGGCCGTAAATGCCCTGTTCTCACCACGCAAAATCGAATCAAGTCCGGATTCGATACCTGCTGTGCCGTGCCGAAAACTGTAGTAACCAACGGCAGGCCCAATTGTTGCGATGGGGTAATGGCGTGTCAGGTTGTGGGGCTCACCCACCGTTTCCGCCAACACGGTGCCATTGCGGTCGAGAATACGCCCGCGCTGAAGGCGTAGCTCTGCTTCTACCAGCCGGGGATTGTCATCTCGGG
Organism: uncultured Anaerolineae bacterium; assembly: GCA_965368765.1. Taxonomy (GTDB): domain Bacteria; phylum Chloroflexota; class Anaerolineae; order Promineifilales; family Promineifilaceae; genus Leptofilum. The sequence continues at coordinate 13,362 of CBDUOF010000023.1, forward strand.
CTAAAAGTGTGTCGGTACGCAGCACTGTCCAAAAAATGAGCGACAACGCCACGGCCAAAAAGCCAATCAGGATGGCGCGCTGCATGTTGCGGAGATGGGTTTGAATCTGTGCGTTTTTCATGAGTGAAGGTTGTTTAAGCCAACGTGAGTTTTGTAATGAAACGACCTCAACATTGGTTTCAGGTGAAAACGAGGAAGTTCTTTGAATTTAATAATTGTGATTCTCCCGTTTTTCCTGAGTAAACCACAAAGAAATGGCGATTTTTACGTCAAAAGACTTTTTGTGGTTTACCCAACTGTAGAAAATCATAGGAAATCGTGTTGGTAATTTCTTAATCGAGTCGTTAAAAATTCTAGAATTAGGGTAATTTTTGAGTCTAGCTTCACACGCCTACAGGTAAATATGGCGGCTTTTGGTGGACAGGTAAAGCAGAATTCCGGCCATGACGTGGCTTATCAACATGGAACTGCCACCGTAGCTCACAAAAGGCAGGGTGACCCCAGTAAGCGGCAGCAGCTTGGTGACGCCGCCCATAATAAGAAACGCCTGCGCCGAGAACAAAATCACGATGCCGGCGGCGAGATAGCGCCGAAACGGCCGTTCTGCCAACAGGGCCAACCGCATTCCGCGATGCGCCAGCATGGCAAAGCAGCCCACCACCCCCAAACTGCCAATTAGCCCCCACTCTTCAGCAATGGCCGCAAAGGCGAAATCGGAATGCACAACGGGAATGTATGAGGGAAAGCCTTGCCCCACGCCTTGTCCCCAGATGCCGCCGGACGCCACAGCATAAAGTGACTGCACAATCTGGAAAGCAGACCCATCGGCATTGGGCCAGGGATTCCACCAGGCATCAACGCGCAGCGTCACGACGCCAAACGCAAAATAGGCAAAAACGCTTGCCAGCAGCAGCAGGCCCATTCCGCCAACCACAACGCGCCAATCCCCCGTGGCCAGGTAAAGCAAGCTCAAAAACAGTATCAAAAAGAGGGTCGCCGCGCCCAAATCACGCTGCCACACCAGCAGCACCATGCAAAAGCCCCACATCAGCAGCAAGGGGGCCAAATAGGTGACACGTTGTAAACGGCCGTTTCGCTGGGCGAACTGCCCAACCGTTTCCTGGGCATCAAAATAGCTGGCTAAAAAGATGACCAGCAGCAATTTTAGCAGTTCTGAGGGTTGAAAATAGACTGGGGTGAGGAAGGGAATTGGAATACGTAGCCAATAGCGAGCCGTGCTGGCCCCGGCAGGGTTGACGCCAAACAGCAGCGTCGCGGCCAGCAGCACGATCCCTAGCAGGAGCAGGGTGTAGCGGTAGCGCCGCAGCCAGCGCAAGTTGCGGGGCAAAAGAGTAATCCCCACCAGGACGGCCGTTCCCAAAAGTACCCAAAGGACCTGGCGTAGCAAAAAATTCGGGGCCAACCTGTCCTGTAGCACAATCCCCCACCCCGTAAGCAGTCCGACAAGTGGCAGAAGGTAAGGATCGTGACTGGGTGCAAAACGGCGCAGCAGCCAAACGGCCGATCCCTGCGCAACCAGCCAGCAAAGCGGCCCCCACAATGTTGTGCCATCGATACGGCCGTCTCGAGCCAGACCTAGCGCCAGGCCGTTGCCAAACACAAACAGCGCTGCCACCAGCAGCAAGATTGCTTCGGAACGGCCGTGTTCATCATCAAGCTGGAAAGAAAAAGAGAGGCTGCGCATAAAGAGGGAAACGGCCGTTAATCCAGATATTTGCGGATCAGGGGCGCTAAATCTTGTCTAACTTGTGCTGAAACGGCCGAGGATTCCGTCGTGATGGCATCTTTCAAAGCATGATGCGCAGGAAAGTCGCCTGCCCATTCGTCCATTGTTTTTACCAGATGCAGGATGCTCTTTTGGGCAAGTTGCCCGTTTTGTTCCAGCTTTTGCAGCACCATGTCAACCGTCACTGGCTTTTCACTTTCGTGCCATACATCGTAGTCAGTAATGTGAGCCATTACCCCATACGCTATCTCGGCTTCGCCTGCCAAAAAAGCTTCTGGACTGGTGGTCATACCAATAATGCTCATGCCCCATTGTTGGAAGAGGCGGGATTCCCCTTTGGTGCTAAAGCGAGGGCCTTCGATAGTGATAAAGGTGCCGCCTTCATGAACGGTTCCACCAACTGCACGGCAGCTGTGAGCGATGGCCTGGCTTAACTCTGAGGAAAAGGGGTCGGCCAGACTGACATGAGCTACCAGACCCCCTTCAAAAAAGGAGCTGGCGCGCCTTTTCGTATGATCAAAAAGCTGGTCGGGTACCACAATGTGGCCCGGTGCGTAATTTTCCCGCAGTGACCCACAGGCACTCACGGCCACAATGTAGCGCACGCCTAATGTTTTGAGGGCAAATATATTGGCGCGATAAGGAATTTCACTGGGGTTCAAAACGTGCTGCCGCCCGTGCCGCGGTAAGAAGGCGACGCGACGGCCGGATAGCGTGCCCACGGTAATGGCATCAGAAGGATCGCCAAACGGCGTGGAAATGGACAGTTCCTCAATTTCACTGAGCGCTGCCATATTGTAGAGGCCACTGCCCCCAATCACTGCCAGATCAATAGTGGACAACTTCTTCTCCTTCAAAAAAAGATGGCAACTGGCGCTGCTATCATAAACGTGCCTGCAAACCTGTTTATTGTTTGGCTAGCTGACCGTGCAAGGCGCGAATTCGTTCCCCTGCTTTTTGCTGAATCTGTTTGATGGCCTGATTTTGCTTTTCAATCATGCCACGTGCCTGCCTCAGCTGACCAATGGCCTGCTTAAGCTGGAGTTCCCGCTCGACCAACCGGGCCTGAATTTCTGCCAGGTGCTGCCCCTGTGCGGTGGTCTGGCTGAGATATCGATTTAGCTCGTTTTCGCTGCCTTCCAGCTGAATCTTTTGTTCCTGAATCACGGTTCGCATACCCATATTTTCTTCAACCAGCTTTTCATGCAGCGCGTTCCATTCAGATTGCTTGCTTTCCAGCATGGCCTGCGCATGAGCAACGGCCGTTTGCCATTCTGCTACCTTTGCCTGCCGTGACTGAATCGCCTGTTCTAAACGCGCCAGCTGTGCAGCCTGTTCTGTCACTTCCTGCTGCGCTGTTGCTGTCGCTGTTTGGCTGGCTTCCAGTTCTGCTTTATACCATAAAACCCGTTCAAAATGAGCATGCTCAGCATCTGCTAATTCAGCTTCCAGACTGCTGATTCTAGCTTCAGCCGTGGCTAACTGTTCGGCTTTTTCCAAGGGATTGCTGCTCTGTTCACGAAGGTCGTTTAGCGCTGCTATCGTTTTTTCCAGCTCTTTTTCGGCGGCGCGACGCTGTTCCCGCAGCATCCCAATGGTGTTGCTGCTTTCTTCAAGCTGAAGCTGATTCTTTTGTAGTTCAGTTTCCAGGTCACTGGCTCGTTTTTCGGTAATTTCGGCCAGCTCTTGCCAGCGAATGAGGGATTCCTCTTGTTCGGAGGTATGCATCAGGCTGGCTTTGTGGGCCACTTCCAAACTGTGAATGCGATCACGTAAGGTGTTGATCTCATGCACGGCCGTTTCCAGTTCATCATCAACGGCCGTTTTTTCTGTGTTTAGCTGGGTATGCCCACTTTGCAGCTGGCTGTACTGCTGGCGCAGCCCGGCCAATTCATCATTTTGTTCCGTCATCAGGTCACGGGCAATGCCCAGCTCGTTGGCCTGTCGCTCCACCTGGCTCTTGCGATGCCGCAGCGCCTCCTGGGCTTCATCCAGCTGGGTTTGCTTGGTGTTTAGCTCCGCACGCAAATCCGTTAATTCTTGCTTCAAATGGGCAATCGTGCTGGTCGATTCTCCAGCCAGCTCGGTAAGCCGCCGCTGAAAATCTTGCTCCAGTTCGGCACGTGCCGCCAGCGCCATGGCAGCCTGTGTTTGCAAATGATGAAGCGCTTCAATTTGTGCTTCGTTGCGGGTCAGCAGCTGCCCTTCCGGCAGGTCATGGCCATTTTCCTGGCCCGGCAGGTCATGGTCGTCTGGAAGACGGCCGTTTTCGGTCAGCTTCGCATATTCGTCTTCATCGACACTGCTTGTCCAACCTTGAATATTACCGCCAGCAATAACCGACAAACTCACGGTAAAGACATCGCCCAATACCTGCCCGCTTTTTTCGACTCGAATTTCGTGGCAAACGGCTGAACCGGTCAATAGACCCGCGACAACCAGCCGAGGTGCAAAGACACTGCCTACCAACGTTGCTCCTTCCTGAATGGCAACGGGCTGATCGGCGTAAATATCTTCCACGTGGTAGCCAACAATCTCCAGCCAGGTTTGCCCCTGCCGCCAGAAGCGCAGCCGTTCCAGAAGAGTATGCCCATTTTGTTCAGGCATCGGTTCTGTCAATGACTCTTCAGGTTGTATGAGGTTGTCATCAGGCGTTGTGGATTCGTCTGTTACCATCATAAGCATTAACCGTATCGCGTCATTATAGCAGGGGATGGGTGAAGATGATACCTAAACGGGGCTGTTTTTTGGCGAAACGGCCGTAATTCGTCCAAAATTCACCAAAATTTCAGGAAGTTACCCAAATAAGGCGCAATTAGTTGAGTTGCTAGAACGTATGTGCTATTATTTAAGGCCGTTTGGGGCAGTATTAGGTGAAAGCAAGGCCAGGCAGTTCGGCCGTTTCAGAACATAGGGAGAACACAAATGAGCGGAAATGAACTAATTGTGGCTTTCTTTGCCCTGGCTTTTTTAGCGTTTTGTTTAACGGCCGTTGCCCTCTATGCCCTCAGCCAGGACAAAGATGATATTGCCGATAAAAGCGTTTCAGGGTTGAGTAAATTAAGCTTGGGCAGCATCACGCGACCCGATGACGAAGAAGTGGATGAGGAGCAAGAGGATAGTTCTGAAGACGATGTGGAACTTCTCTAGGGGGAGCGCCGACGCCGTAACCGAGCACCAGCCTCAATTGACACGCCGACCAATTCCCTATTTGCCAAATAAATTGAAGGTGGCTGACATTCATTGAAACGGTAAAATAGGGGCTATGAGCTACCTGGAAAAATTAAGAACAATTCAAGAACAGAATAATTCCTGGCTGTGTATTGGTTTAGATCCAGTCCCGGAGCGGTTGCGGGTTGATGTCCTCAAGTGGGATGAGCCGATATTGCCATACAACAAGGCGATTATCGACGCTACGGCCGATTTGGTTTGTGCCTACAAGCCCAACTTGGGCTTTTATCTGCAGTGGGGCGCGGCAGGAGTCATTGCCTTGGAACGGACCATTGCCTACATTCCGCGCCACATTCCCATCGTGCTGGATTGCAAAACAGGGGATATTGGCCACACACAGGCGGCCTGGGGCAATGGCCTGTTTGATGAGTGGCAGGTGGACGCCGTAACGGTAAATCCTTTTGTTGGTGCCGATGCGGTGCTGCCCATGATTGGAGAGCGGCCAGACAAAGCTGTTTACATTCTCGCCCGTACCTCAAACCGAAGCGCTGGCAATTTTCAGGGCGATCTGTGCCAGGAAAGTGGTCTTTCTGGTAACGTGCTGCGTCAAAGCCAAACCTGGTCAACTGCTGGCCACAAAGGGTATGTGGTAGGGGCGACTTATCCTGAAGAGCTGGCTATGGCCCGCAGGTTGGCTCCGCAGGCTAATTTCTTGATACCAGGTATTGGGGCACAGGGAGGCGATTTGGCAGCGGCCGTTCAGCATGGCCCAGATGCGGTTGCCGGACCGCTCATTAGTGCCAGCCGAAGCATTATTTATGCGTCCGGGGGCGAGAATTTTGCGGAGGCTGCGCGTCATGCGGCGCTTGCCTTACGGGCTCAAATTAATGCCATGCGGCCCTAATTTGCTTATCAACCGGGAACGGCCGTTTTCCGGTTGGTTTTTTGTCTAAGCACAGACGATTTCTTAATATTTTTCGTAAGTACGCTAGTAAGAAAACCTCAGTAAACTACCCGCTGTAAATAACCCGAAGCTTCCAAAATGCCTGTATGGCTAAGTACCAGGCATCAAAATGCTGACACAGGCCACGTTTTGCCCTAACTTATGTCCTTCACTTGAGCGCCAGCCACGCTGAGCCGGCTGAATGGGGTTAAGTTTAAGGAGCCACGACATTCGAAGAGTTAATGAATGCTTTAGCGATGCAAATCGTGCCGAGTCTGACAACACTACTCGAGGGAAAACAAGCTGCCCAGTAGTACTTTTGAACCTTTTTCTTGATGCGACAGTTAAAAATAAAGACTGTCCTGTTAAGCTAAATCGGATTGCCTGCTGCCACCTTGCATCATACTTCGGCAAACTATTTCTAACGGCTCGATATTGAGGAAGGATTGATGAACCACCAGACCAAGACCCACCAAGTTACACTCGATTATTACACGCTTAACGACTTACGTACGATCGCCAAAACGCTCCCCCGCCTGGAACTCCACCCAGATGTAGTTGCCAAGATTGAGGCTGGTGCCCAGTTTGTACTGGAAAAAGCCGCCGAAGATCGCTACATCTATGGCACCAATACGGGGTTTGGTTCCTTGTGTGAAACCCGCGTAGAAAATGAAGAAATGGAAATGCTTCAATATAATCATGTGGTTTCTCACGCCGTTGGCGTTGGTGAGATTGTTCCTGAGAGCCTGTCTCGTTTGATGATGTTCATCAAGTTCCTCACCTTCCGTACGGGGCATACAGGCATCTCCATGGCACCAGTGCAGCGCCTTCTAGACATGTGGAACAATGACATCATGCCCGCCATTCCCAAGAAGGGAACCGTTGGAGCAAGCGGTGACTTAGCGCCTCTGGCGCATATGGCGCTGCCGCTGCTAGGGTTAGGCAAAGTGCATTACAAAGGCAAGATCGTTGAATCTGCTGCTGTTTTGCAGGAAATGGGTTGGGAGCCGCTTCGCCTTAAGCCAAAAGAAGGGTTGGCGCTGACCAACGGCGTCCAGTACATCAATGCGCGCGGTGCCCAATGTTTAATGCGCATTGAGGAAATGATGAAAACGGCCGATCTCTTCGCAGCCATGAGCTCCCAGGCTTTTAGCACCTCTGAGACGTTCTACCAGGCCCCATACCATGAAACTACCTATCATCCGGAGCGGAAAACAGTTGCGGCCAATATGCGCAAGGTGCTCACTGGCAGCAATCATCACGAATTGGATACCTGCAATAAGTCCAAGCAAGATCCTTACTCGTTCCGCTGCATCCCCCAGGTGCATGGTGCAATTCGGCAAGCGGTCAACTTTGCTATCGATATCATCGAGAAAGAGTGCAACGGCGTTTCGGATAATCCACTATTCTTCCCAGAACGCGATCAAATCTTGTTTGGTGGCAATCTTCACGGTGAATCGACTGCCCTGGCGCTAGACTTTGTGGCAATGGCCACCAGCGAAATGGCCTACATCTCGGAACGGCGCACCTATCAGCTATTGTCCGGAATGCGCGGCTTGCCCGACTTTTTGGTTAACCAACCCGGCCTGAACTCTGGCTTTATGATTGTGCAGTATACGGCCGCGGCCTTGATGAATGAGAACAAAGTATTGTGTACCCCTGCCAGTATCGATACGATTCCCACCTGCCAACTACAAGAAGATCACGTAAGCATGGGGGGCACCTCTTCCTATAAGCTAGAAACCATTGTGGACAATGCGGAATATATTTTGAGCATTGAACTGCTTACCGCCGCCCAGGCCATTGATTTTAATAAGCCGCTGACTCTTTCGGCCGATACGCAGAAACTGTATGATGAATTCCGCCAGCATTTCTCCTTTATGGAGCGGGATCGGGTAATGAGCGATGACATGGAGCGCGCCCGGGTTTACTGTGCCGCGAATCGGAGTAAATGGATTGAGCAGTTCGGGCTGGCATAATGCTTGCCAAGTGAGTGGTTTACTCTTCAAGAGTGAACCACTCTAACTTTGACATCCATGACTGACACAATCATGAAGCAACGCACCCTCAATTTACCCACTGACACCAGTTTGGCGCTGTTTGTGCTGCTTTTGCACCGTTACAGTGGCGATGAACAAGTAACTGTTTGGCTCGACAATCAACCGGCGACCGTTGTGGTTGATGGGGATGCTTCCTTTTCAGCGGTGGTTAACCAATTTAAGGCCAGTACGGCCGTTCTCACACTGCGTGATCCACAAAAACTACCTACCCTGGCCGACGATCTTAGTCGGCGACTCACCACAACGAGCGACCAGCCCATCCTCACCTTTTCGCCAACACTGGGCGAGCTGGCCTACAGCGCCGACCTGTTTGATGAGGCAACCATCGATCGTCTGGAGGGGCATTTGCATGTTTTGTGGCAAGCAATTGAACGTATGCCGGAAACGGCCGTTTCTCAACTCCCGCTCTTAACAGAAAAAGAAACAGAACAACTGCTCATCGCCTGGAACGACTCAAAGAGCTACGAATTGCCGGCGCTGCACCAATTGTTTGAGCAAGTAGTGGCCGACGCGCCCAAAAGTTTGGCAATCCAGTTCGAAGATCGGGAAATGAGCTATGCGGAACTAAACGGCCGTGCCAACCAACTCGCCCACGCTCTCCTAAAAACGGGCGTGCAGCCGCAAGATCGCATCGCCATCATGCTGGAGAATGGGCCGCAGCAGGTGGAGGCACTTTTGGGCGTCTTGAAAGCCGGAGGCGTTTTTGTCTGCCTCGATCCGCACTATCCGACGCACCGCTTGCAGGCTATTTTAGAGGAAGCCCAGCCTGCCCGCTTTCTCGTTGAATCAAGCTGCCTGGCGCGCCATGAAGCGTTGTTGACTCATTTGCCCCAAAAGTGTGATCTGCTGGCAATTGACCAGATTGAAGCAACAGAATTATCGTTTGCTGGCACACTATTGGGTTCACCGTATATTGCTGCTTGTCCCCAAACCAATCCAGATTTGCCAGTGCAGCCGACCGACCCGGCGTACATCGTTTACACTTCTGGCTCCACCGGCAAGCCGAAAGGCATTTTGCAATCTCACCGCAGCTTTAGCCAATTCATTGATTGGCAAAGTCGCTACTTTGGTATCGTCGCCCCGCAGCGCTTTGCCCAATGGGCCTCCATTGCCTACGATGCCGCCTACTGTGAAATCTTTGGCACGCTTTGCTTTGGCGCCACGCTGTGTATGGCACCTGCCATGACCCGGTTCAATCCTCAGGCGCTCATCGGTTGGGTGCGGCAGGCGGAGATCACAATTTTGCAGATCGTGCCCAGCTTCTGCCGGCAGATGCTGCAATTGCTGGAAAGTGAACCAACTTCTAATGGAGCGCACCCGCTGCCAAAATTAGAAATGCTCCTGCTGGCGGGTGAAATCTTGCCAGTCGATCTGGCAAATGCCTGGCTAAACCGTTTCCCAAATCCGGCCAGGCTGTTCAACCTGTATGGTCCGTCGGAATCTGTGCTGGCAACGTATCATGCCGTTGCGAAAGTGGCTCCCGAACAGCGTGCAATTTCTGTGGGACGGGCGATTGACGGCCGTCAGATTCTTGTTCTGGACAAAAACCAGAAGCTGTGCCCGATTGGCATTCGGGGCGAGCTGTACATTCGCAGTCCGTACCTTACCGATGGGTACCTGGAACGCCCTGACGAGATGGCCGCTAAATTTATCCAAAATCCACTGCACGACGATTTTGCTGACCGGGTTTACCGCACCGGCGATATGGGGCGTTGGCTGGCGGATGGCACCATTGAGTTTTACGGCCGTCTTGACAACCTGGTTAAATTACGGGGAATGCGCGTGGAGCTAGGCGACATCGAAACAGCCTTGCGTGGGCACGAGGCGGTGCAAAACTGCGCCGTGGTTGTGCGCACCATCACCCGCGACAAAAGCCGCCTTATTGTGAAAGATCGGGAAACGCGCAGCAAGAGCACTGCCAGCGAGCAACAGTTGTTAATGGCCTATTACACAGCAGAACGGCCGTTATCTGGTCATGAACTCCGCACATTTTTGGAAGAGCTGTTGCCGCCCCATATGATACCCCAGCAGTTTGTCCAGCTGGATGAACTGCCCACCAACGCCAACCACAAGCTCGATTTACGCGCCTTACCGCCCCCCCTCAACTTGCGTCCCGATCTGCGGCAGCCGTATGTTGCTCCGCGGACGGAGATCGAACGACGCATCGCTGCTATTTGGCAGGATGTTTTGGGGATTAATCAGGTAGGTGTGGAAGATGGCTTTTTTGAACTGGGTGGCGACTCACTGCTGGCGATGCAGGTGCTCAACCGTACCCGTGAAGCAACCGAGGCCAAGCTCTCCTTCCGCCACCTGTTTGAACGTCAGACTGTGGCTAAATTGGCTGAATTGGTGGCAGAAGCACGCATGGAGACGGCCGTTTCCCCAACCGTTGCTCATACCCAAGACCGCACCCACTATCCGCTTTCCGTGGCCCAGCAAGGCATCTGGTTTTTGTGGAAGTTGGAGCCAGACAGCCCATACTATACTGCCCAGGGCGTGATTCATTTGCGGGGCGAGGTGGACGTGGCCATTTTGCAGCGTGCCTGGCAAGCGCTTATTGACCGGCATGTCATTTTACGGGCCAAATTTGGCGTGGATGAAAACGGCCGTCCTGTCCAAATGTTTCCGCACCGGCAAGATAGCCTGCAGACGTTCGATCTCACCCGTCTCTCTGCAGAACAGCGTGAAGCCCGCCTCAAGGCATTTATGTATGAAAAAGGGCAGCAGCCGCTGAATCTGGAAAAACACAGTCTGCTTCAGGCGAATCTGTTTAAGTTGGCCGACGACGCGTACGACATGCCTATTACCTTCCACGAAATCACCCTCGATTTGTGGGGCTGGTCGAATATGATCCAGGATTTAGGCGCGCTGTACAGTGGCTTCAAACAGGGCAATGAAAATCCACTGCCGCCGCTTCCGTTCTCTTTTGCCGATTATGTGCTGTGGGAAAGTGAAGCAATTCAAAAGGCAACACTGCCTAAGCAGGAAGCCTATTGGCGGGACCAGCTCAGTGGTGAATTGCCCGTTTTGAGCTTGCCCACCGATCGACCCCATCCCGCTCGGCCAACCTTTCGGGGCGATGCCCGCGCGGTGATGCTGGATGCTGAACTGACGGCGCAGCTCAAGGCGTTGAGCCAGCGAGAAGGCGCGACCCTGTTCATGACGCTGTTGACCGCATTTAACATCTTGCTGCGTCAATATGCCGGGCAGGATGATTTGATTGTGGGTGCGCCCCTGGCGAATCGTACCCGCGACCACGCCGAGGAGATGGTTGGATTCTTCCTAAACATGCTGCCCCTGCGCACCCAGTTTAGCGGCGACCCCAGCTTTGCCGACGTGCTGGCCCAGGTGCGTAATTCGGTCACAGGCGCTATTTCCAATGCAGAGTATCCATTTAGCTGGATGCTGGAGTGGGCCCAGACTGCCCGAGACGTGAGCATTTCCCCTGTTTTCCAGGTGATGTTTAACATGCTTAATTTGCCGCAATCCAGCGTGACGCTTGATGAGTTGTCCTTGAGCTTTAGCGAGTTGGACACTGGCTATATAAAATATGATCTGGCGCTGTATGCTCACGAGCATGGTGACGAAATTTTCTTGCAATTGGCCTACCTGACGGATTTGTTTGACGCAGCGACGATTGAGCGGATGCTGAGTAATTTGGTCGTGATTTTGCAGCAGGCAGTTGTGAATCTGGAACGGCCGTTAAGCCAACTTACGCTCATCAATGAGGCCGAACGCCAAACGGTTCTGTACGACTGGAACCAAACCACTCAAGATTTTGACAATCTGCATACCGTTGCCCATCTGTTTGAGCAGCAGGCGGCTAAGACGCCGGAGGCGACAGCGCTCATCTGCCAAAGCCAAACGATGACGTATGCTGATCTCAACCGGCAGGCCAACCAGCTAGCCCACTTTTTACGAAATAATGGCGTGACCCAAGGCAGCTTCGTTGGCCTTTGCACTGCGCGCTCGTTTAAAATGATGGTGGGTCTGTTGGGTATTCTCAAAGCAGGCGGCGTTTATGTGGCCCTCGATCCAGATTACCCGATGGCGCGACTAAACGATATTTTGGACGATACCCAGCCCAGCGTGCTCCTTGTAGAAGAGGCAGTCGATCGCTTTGTTGCATTCAGCGGCAAGAAAATCTGCCTGGATCGGGACTGGGACCGCATCGACCTGCAACCAGACACGAATTTAATCAGCGTTACGACACCGAATGACTTAATCAATGTCGTTTATACCTCTTCTACAACAGGCAAGCCCAAGGGT
>CBDUOF010000024.1:0-25025 GCA_965368765.1 uncultured Anaerolineae bacterium
GTCAATCGTTGCAAGCACGCTTTGCAGGGCTCAATAGGGCAAGTGTGTGTAAAACACAAAAAACCGGATTTTAAGCGGCGTGTCGGCTCAAAATCCGGTTTTTGTTTGAGGTGGAGATGGCGGGAATCGAACCCGCGTCCGAAAAATTCGGCCTCTAAACGTCTACAAGCTTAGTCGGTCAATTTAGTGTTAGCTGAAAGGCGCCCCGACCAACTGGGTCAGCTGACAGCGAGCTGCTAACTCCCAAAAGAGTTGCTTAAGCACCTCTAGCAGCATCCAGGTGCAGCACGTTGACATTGATGTCGCCTAGTACTCCTCCGGTCAACGAACGAGGGAGGTAGACGGAGCTTCCGTCTTTGGAAGCCGCACGTTATGTTTTAGCTGGGATTAAGCAGCTAAAGGCATAGCGCTGTAGTTTGTGCGTGTATTTGCACTTATTGTTTGCTTCCAGTTTTACGAGGTGTAAAGCGTGCTCGGCTTGCAGTCCAGGACCAACCTTCCCCGTCGAAGCCAGTCATCCCCAGACAATGAACAGTATAACATAAGCCGAAACGGCCGTCTATTTGAACTACATTAACTTGAATTGAATCGACCGACGCCACGCCCGGCAGCCGTTACTTTAAGTTCTGGAAAACCGGTAACGCACTCTATCTAAAGCAAGCGGCGAAATTGGGAAATCGTTTTAGGCTTGAGTTGACCGGAACTGGGATACGTTGTCAGCGGCGGTGCGGATTCAACCAAAACAGTAATTGTCTTACCAGCCGGAGACCGGAACCGTACCTGCCATTTACTTTCGTCCACGACATCCGTACTGAGATGCCCATAGCCTGTCAGGTCGAGCACGGCCGTTTCTTGCCGTAGTGCTAAATCGGCAAACTGCGTCACCGCATCGTAACAAACCCGGCCCCGTAGTTTTTCCAGCCACAGGGTGTGATTATGAACATGTTGCAACAGATGTGGCGCATCCTCAGGGTTGATACGGCCGTAATTCACCCCATCCGGCAAGGTAAGCAAAGTTGGGGCAAAACGATGTCCGCCTAAATGCGTCGTCTGCCACAAAACGCTGTCGGTTTGAGCGGCCAACGCTCGCAAAAGCGCCATGCCATGCAAGGCACAACAGACGTCTCGCTTGCCATTGGTGCAGACCAGAAGTTGTGGCTCAGTGGTGCGGTTGGCATGGTAGCGCGCTGCTCCTGCTACAATGGCAGACAAATCCAAATCAAACAGATCGTTGTAGCTGGCGAGATCAAAGCGGTAGACGCGCGACGCAACGTCGCCAAAGCAAGCCACGAAGAAAGCCCAAGTAGTCCGCCCACCGCGTGACTGCTTGATGAATTGAAGACGGCCGTTTACCGCCGCAGCCTGTTCCGCTAGCCAGGTCTGCACGGGCAGCGGCAAGCTGTTGTCACTGGTCGCTTTGGCTGTCCACGGCTGGTTGTATTCCAAGAAGAGCCAGACTTTGCTAGAAACGGCCGTTCCTGCCATTGGCTCATCAATCGCCAATGACCAATCCGTACAGTGAAAATCTGGCTGTGGGTACGTGCTTTTTTCCATAACGAAAAATTACGCAGATCTATTTGAGCAATAGATCTGCGCAATGGGTCTCACGATTGGAGCTTATTGAAACTTGACGCTTATTCAGCAGCAGCGTCGCCGCCACCCGCTACGGTTGTACGTCGGACAAAATCTTCAACCAGCAACAAAGCGCCACCGGCATGTTTGATCGTGTTAAGCAATGTCGTCATGGAATCAACTTCCTCAACCTGCTCAGTCACAAACCATTGCAGAAATTGGCTGCTGGCATAATCTTTCTCGGCATCGGCAATTGAAACCAGGTTATTGATTTGGTTCGTTACTTTAATTTCCTGATCCAGGGCAAATTGAACCGCATCGCTGGCGCTCTCGAAATCGTTCCGCATCTCCGGCAAGCCCGGGATAATTGGCTTGGCGCCCGCTTCTAGCATGAAATGGACAAATTTCATAGCGTGCATTCGCTCCTCTTCTGCCTGCCGGTAGAAGAATGCAGCCAGATCGGGCAAGGTTTCTTCGTCAAAGTAAACAGCGATGGCAACATACTGTGCCGAAGCTGCAAATTCGCTTTGGATCTGGGCATTCATCGCCTCAGCTACTTTGGGTTTGATAATCATGGTCAATCTCCTTTGAGTACAATTCGCAGAACTCGCAAATTATACAGACTCTTTTTTAGATTTGGGCGTTCCATATGCTGCATGGAATGCGCCATTGGCGGCCAATGTTATTTAACTGACCTGCCAATGATTATACCTCGAAGGCGGCTTTTGTTCAGCGACTTTTGTCGGAAATAGCGCGATCTTTGTGAAATACAGTGAGGGAATGCGGTGCGGCAAACTGGACAGATACGGCCGTCCCCTCTCCAAGATTATTCTCATGTGGCTGCCAGCTATGGACAAGCGTGCCATCGAGCAGCCGCACCCGGTAGACAAAGGCGATCCCAACAAATTGTCGGGAGACAATACGGCCGTTGCCTGCTTCATCTGGCTGCACCCGGACGTCATCCGGCCGCACCGCTACTTCAACCTGTGACCCATCTGCCAGTGACACCGTCTGTGGCAGCAGTCCCAGCGACGTGCGAATCCCCTGGGACGTAACTTCCCCGGGCACAAAATCGGTCTGCCCTAAAAATTCAGCAACAAAGCGGCTGCGCGGCTGGTGGAATATTGCTTCTGGCGTACCCACCTGCTCCAGTCGTCCAGCATTCATCACGCCAACCTGATCGCCCATAAACAGAGCCTCTTCCTGATCATGCGTCACAAAAACGGCCGTGGTCCCGCTTGCTTTTAATAGTTGCCGCACTTCTTGCCGCATCTCCACCCGCAGCGCGGCATCCAAATTTGAGAATGGCTCATCCAGCAGCAGTACAACGGGCTGAGGAGCCAGCGCGCGAGCCAGCGCGACACGCTGCTGCTGCCCACCAGACAGCTGGTGCGGCATCCGATCACCCAACCCTCCCAGGCCGACAAAGCCCAGCATCTCCTCGACACGCGCCGACTGACCCCGCTTCAGGCCAAAACCAACGTTTTGGGCCAAGCTCAGGTGGGGGAAGATGGCATAATCTTGAAAAACAATACCGATACGGCGCTTTTCTGGCGGAACGTGAAGGGTACCATCGGCAACCAACTGCTGGTCGATTTCAATACGGCCGCTGTCCAATTGAGCAAATCCAGCGATAAGCCGCAGAGTGGTGGTCTTGCCGCAGCCACTTGGCCCCAGAAGCACCAAAATCTGGCCCTGTGGCACCGCCAGACTTACGTCGAGCACCACAGATTGACCTTCAATTGATTTATAGAGGTTGCGGCAATTTACGGTAGGCACGAGCAGTGGCGAATCGGCTATTCTCTTTCGCGCAGCGTCATCCACGCTAAGGGAATAGAGGAGAGAATGAGAAGAAGCAGCGTCGGGGCTGCGGCGCGGGCAAAGAAGGCCTCGCTAATGTTGGACCATATCTCAGCTGACAGCGTGTTAAAACCAAGCGGACTTAAAATGAGTGTCGCCGGTAACTCTTTCATACAAGTTAGGAAAACCAGTGCGCCCCCCGCCAACATCCCGGGTTTTACCAAGGGTAAGGTGATGCAGCGGAAAATAGTGAACGGCCGTTTCCCCAAACTTTGCGCCGCTTCCTCCAAACTAGACGATAGTTGCAGCAGCGAACTGCGCTGCGCCCCAACCGCTTGAGGAATGAACAAAATGACGTAGGCAATCAGCAACATCGGTACGGTTTGGTAAAGGGACAGAGCATAGTTGGTCCCAAAAAAGACGTAAGCCAGGGCAACGACAATTCCCGGCAGTGCAAAGCTGGCGTAAGAGAGCCGCTCAAACAAGCGGCTCAACCGTCCAGGATGTCGTACAACCAAGAGGGCAATTGGCAGCGCCAGCAGCATCGCCAGACCCGCTCCCAGCAGCGAAGCCGACAATGAGTGCCAGGCAGGTTCTACCAGCCCCAGCAGCGATTCCACATTGCTTTGGGCGATGCCCAGGCTCTTCACGGCCCAATCCTGATTGAGACCACGCCAAAACCAGTAAGCCAACCCCAGCGACGGGACAATCAGGGCCCAGAAAGAGATCAAGCCGACAAAGCCTAACCCCAACCAGCGCCATGGCCCCAACTCATGTGGCGTTCGTGCGCGCGCCACGCCAATAGAAACGCGCGCATAGCGGGCATTCCCCCTGCTGCGCTGCTCTAAATAAAGGATGACGGCTGTTACCAACACCAATACCAGCGCCATCGCTGCCGCCATGTCCAATTTATAACCCAAATACCGATTGTAAATAATGCGTGTGAACGTAGAGTATTGCAGCATCGTCACTGCGCCAAAGTCACGGAGGGTATACAGCATAACCAGCAAACCACCAGCGGTGATAGACGGCCGTAAATAAGGCAATGTAACCCGCCAAAAAGCTTGCCACGGGGACAGCCCCAAACTGCGGGCCGCTTCCACTAGCGTCGGATCCATCCGCTTGAAGGCGCTGCGCACCGTCAAAAAGATAAAGGGATAACTCACCAGCGTCAGCACCAGAAAAGCACCCGGAAAGCCGTAAAAATTCGGCAGCCGTTCTATGCCCAAAATGGGCTGCAAAATCTGTTGTAATAGACCTTTGGGGGTGAGGATGGAGGCAAAGAGATACGCCGCGACATAGCTGGGAACGACAAGCGGTAGCGCCACAATCACGGCCCAGAACCGTTTGCCGGGCAAATCTGAGCATGTGGTGAGCCAGGCAAGCGGAACAGCAAGCACAGCCGAAGCAAGTGTAACTGCTGCAGCTAATCCCAAGGTATTGCCTAATATTTCCAGCGTTCGTGCCTGGGCAAGGGTTTGCCATGCCTCAGCCCAACCGGTGCCAACCCGCAGCAGCAAATAAGCAGGAACCAATAGGATAAGTGCAGAAACGAGTCCGGCACTGCCTACTAGCAGCCAGTTAAACGGGGACCAATGCCGCCGTCGCAGCCAGGTCTGGTCAAGCTCAATTTTGATTCCTGGCAGTGTGCGAATGCTGCCTAAATTAGTAACGCCCATGGTGCTTTCCTAATAGCTTTGCTTGGAAGTTTGTGCCGAAATGAACGGCTACCCTCATAAAAATTATCCAGGGATTCGGGATTGAAACAAGGGAGAGTGGTCAACTTTTGAGTTAACAAACGATCAAGTGGAATCAGCCACCTGTTAAGTCAGAAGTTAACCACAGTTAAATCTTCCCGTGTAGCCTCAGCTTCTGAAGCTCATTCAATGATGCCTAGTTCTAGCAGCAAATCCTGGGTTCCTTCCAAATCTGCCATATCGTTTAGAGAAATGTCGAGGGCCACGGCATCTAGCTCGGCCAACGATGGCAAGCCAGGATTTATGCTGATACCTGCGACAACCGGGTATTCATATGTTTCATCGGCAAAGTATTGCTGGGCCGTGGCGGATAGCAGGAAATCGATGAAGCGTTGGGCATTGGCGGCGTTCGGCGCGGTGTTGAGGATGCCCGCACCTGAGACCATAATAAGTGACCCTGGCCCGCCATTGGTCAAGAACTGGTTGCGCGCCGGGAAACTGTCCCCTTCCTCGGCCAGGAATCGGTAGAGGTAGTAATGGTTGACAAAACCAACATCCACTTCACCAGCAGCCACGCCAGAAACAATAGGTGTATTGCCGCTGTAAACAATGGGATTGTTGGCCTGGATGCCCGAAAGCCAGTCACGGGTTTTTTCTTCACCCCAGACGGCCCGCATGGCGGTAACCATGGCCTGGAATGACCCATTGCTTGGTGCCCAGCCTATACGGCCGTTCCACTCTTTCTCTACAAAGTCAAAAACATCCATCGGCAATTGTGTCGTCGGATCTGTAATCGCGCTCGTGTTGTACACCACGACGCGGGCGCGGCCAGAAATGCCAACCCAACTATGATCGTCTGGGGCAAAGCGGGCCGGCACCTGGGCAATGGTGGCATCTGGCAAAGAAGCAAACAGACCCGCTGCGGAAATAGCACCCAAGCCACCGGGATCCTGGGCGTAAAAGATATCTGCCGGGCTATTTTGGCCTTCTTCCAGCAAAACACCCGCGATCTCAGATGTGCTTCCGTAGCGAACCTGGGCATTGATGCCCGTTTCCGCCGCAAACTGATCGATGAGGGGCTGCACCAAACTGTCGCTGCGGCCAGAGTATATGACCAAATTAGTGCTTGTTTCCTGGCTCCCTTCGGTAATGACAACCGCTTCCGGATCCGGTTCAGGGTCTGACTCTGCGGCAGTATCATTGCTGCCGGTTTCGGCCTGGCACGCCACCAAAAGCAGCGTCATGAACAACGTAAAGAGAACCCAGACGGGTCGTCTTGATTTTTGGGAATGCATGAAAAGGTCTCCTCAAGAATGAGCCTCTCGCCACCGTTTGGGCCAAGGACAATCAGAAACGATGCCTGCAAGAGACCGAATTTACAAATATTGCAACGATTATGACTGAGGTTGGGGAGGCAAGACAAGACAGCGAGATCAATTAAAAGTGAACGGCCGTATCCATTAACTGTTTACGGCCGTTCACTCAAATCCTATCTCCGGTTAATCAAGAAGTTAACTTTGGTTTAATTGGAACTGGAGATTCATCACCAATCTTTAAATAAGCTGATGAATCTGGGAAACGGCGACGGCCGTTTCAGCATCATCCACCACGACACTGATTGAACATTCCGACGAGCCTTGAGCAATGGCAATGGCGTTCACCTTTTGCTCGCCCAGCGCCATGAATATGCGTCCAGCAATACCTGGCGTGCCGCGCATCCCTGCGCCCACAATGGTTACAATCGACACCGGCTCCTGAGCCCAAATTCGGTCAATATCCTGACGAGCCAGTTCCACCTTGAACTCATCCTCCAAACTAAGGATGATTTGCGCTGTCGCCTCATCAGGGGCGGCAAAGCAAATGGATTGTTCTGACGAGGCCTGGCTGATGAGCAAGACGCTTTGGTTGTCCCGCGCCACGGCGCCAAAGGTGCGGGCAGCAATGCCAGGAATCCCCATCATGCCTTTGCCTTCTACAGTAATGAGCGACAGGTTTTTGATGGCGGTGACCGCTTTGATACCTCCATTGCCGTTGGGTAAGTCCGGCACGATGACGGTGCCGGGATGGTCTGGATTAAAGGTATTTTTGATGCGCAGCGGAATGTTATTCTCTACACAAGGGCGCATCGTCTTTGGATGCAGCACCTTGGCGCCATAAAAAGCCAGCTCAGACACTTCACGATAGCTCAATTGCGGAATGGACTTGGCCGTCGGCACCAGGCGCGGATCGGCGGTCATGACGCCATCAACGTCGGTCCAGATCCATACCTCGTCTGCGGCGAGCGCTTCGCCCAAAATTGCCCCAGTGTAGTCAGAACCACCCCGTCCCAGCGTTGTCGTAATGCCATCGGCCGTAGCGGCAATAAAGCCGGTGACAATGGGCACCACACCCTGTTCAAGCAACGGCCGTATCCGTGCTTCTGTTTGTTGCTTGGTAGCCGCAAACTGCGGGGTAGCATTCTGAAAGTTGCTATCCGTGACAATAAGTTCCGTCGCGTCTATCGCTTCAGCCGGTACGCCAATTTGGCGTAAATAAGCTGCCAAAATTCGGGCGCTCATTTGCTCGCCCATGCCACCCACGGTGTCCAGCGCGCGCGGGCTTAGTTCGCCCAATACGTAAACCGCCTGGCACAAGGCGGCAAACCGGTCAATGAAACGGCCGTTTTCCACCAGAATTTGCTGCCGTTCACTATCTGGCGCCAGCAGGCCATCAATGGCTTCATAATGAATCTGGCGCAATTGTTCGGCCAATTGCTGATATGTATCGCCATCCCCATTGGCTGCAGAATGGGCTCCTTGCAGCAGCAAATCGGTTACTTTTACAGGTTTAGAGCCCATCGCCGAAACAATAGCTACCGTTTGGCCCCACTGCTTTTTGGTATGCTGAAGCAAAACGGCCGTTTCCCGCATTGCCTGGGCACTGCCAACAGACGTGCCGCCAAATTTCATCACTAAAGTCATTTTATACTCCGCTACATCGTCAATCTAAGACTGCCCCTTAAAAAGGGTCAGGGCTCGCTCCAAATCTGCCAGTATATCGACAGTTTCTTCAATGCCTATGGCAAATCTAACCAAATTATCCTTCATGCCGATTGTGCGACGTTCCTCAACAGACAGCTCATAATAAGACATGATGGCTGGCTGCTCGATGAGGCTTTCGACCCCGCCCAGGCTGGCGGCAATAATGGGAATCTCGAGCGCATCCACCAAGCGGGCCGCGCTGTTGAGCGCAGTTTCGCCGGAGAGAACGGCAACTTCAAAGCTCACCACACCGCCAAAGCCGAGCATTTGCCGCTTGGCAACATCGTAGTCGGGGTGTGAGGGCAAACCGGGATACCACACGCGGTCGATGGCGGGATGGTTCTCCAGGAATTCAGCAACCTGTTGGGCAGAGTGGTTCTGCTGCTGTACCCGCAGCGCGAGCGTCTTAAGGCCGCGACCGAGCAAATAGGCTGCGTGTGGATCAATTACCCCACCCAGCATGCCCTGACTTTGCCGCAAGGCGTGAATTAGTCCCGCTTCACCCACCGCTACACCAGCCATTACGTCATTGTGGCCGCTAAAATATTTGGTGCCGCTGTGGACCACAAGATCGATGCCATAGGTTAACGGCCGTTGGTTGATGGGCGTGGCAAACGTGGCATCAATAATGGTTTTGATACGCTTATGCTGCCTGGCAATGGCAACAATTTGTTCCAAATCGGCCACCCGCAAATATGGATTGGTGGGACTTTCCGTGAGAATAATGCGGGTGTTTGGCTGAACGGCAGCAGCGAGTGCATCGTAATCGCCCATCGGCACTTCAGTTGAGTCGATGCCGAGCCGTTTGAGGAAGGTTTGGCAAAACTGGCGCGTTTTACGGTAGCTGTCATTCGTAAAAATGACGTGGCTGCCGGTGGGCAAGATGGAGAGCAGGATATGGGTAACGGCCGTCATACCTGTGGGAAAAAGAAGGGCGTCATAATTGCCAGGCAGGTCGCCAGCTTCCAGCGCGACCAGCCGCTGCGCCACCTGGCTTACGGTGGGATTGCCATAGCGCGCATACTCGATGCGCTCCCCCGTGCCGCCCCACAACTTGCCTTCCTGAAAGGCCACAAGGTCGGCACTGTCGTCAAATGTATAGGTGGCTGTTTGCCAAATCGGCGTAGTGAGAGAATGGTTGGGATTTGGCTTGCGCGTATGAAGGTGACCATGAACGGCCGTTGTGCCGTTGGCGACTTGCTGCATCGCGTCCGCTTGTGGTTTTGTCGAATGATCCATCATTTGTTCCCTCGCTTCACCGTTGACAAAAGAAAGAGCCCCTTCTGAAAGTAAAAGAAGGGGCTGGGAAATCTATTGTCGCCACATCTCATCTTCCAGAAGCCCTTACGGTTTCTTCTGCCGGAATTAGCACCTTCCTGGCTCTGCCAAAGCAGACAGTCACAAGTGGTTGCTGAGGTATCATCGGGCCGTTCCCTCCACCTCTCTAGATAAGAAATGCTTGCTTGCGCAAGACTTTATTCAGTTATGGGCTGGATAGTAACAAAAGGAAGGAGTGCTGTCAAAAAAGAAGGCGCTTCGAGGTTATGCTTGGACTGCCAGATAAGATTGCTGATCTTGTGTCAGTTTAATCCTCTTGCGACGGCAGATGTTTTTGAAGTTGGCGCAGAAATGTCTCCAACCGATACGGTTTTTGCAAAAACCCAACAAGGGGCGGTGAATTAAACCCGCGCGTCGCATCAGCTTCACTGTAGCCAGATGAAAGCAAGATACGCACATTGGCATCATATTCCTCCAGCTCTTCAAACGTGGTGCGGCCACTTTTGCCGGGCATGGATAAATCGAGCAAAACCAAATCGATTTCATTGGCTTGGGCTTTGTACAAGGCAATGCCGGCATCCCCGTTGGCAGCGGTGAAGACATCAATACCCTCCAACTCTAAAATGTCGGTAATTGCTTCACGTACCGGAGCTTCATCGTCGATGACAAGAACCCGGCTGTTTATAGCCGTCATGCCGCCACCGGCTTCTGGCCTGTGTTCAAAGGGCCTTGTTGCTTCAGAAACCGGAAATATTAGTTCAAAGATCGTGCCTTCGCCCAATTTACTTTCTACATGCAGCCCACCTTTATGGCTGCGCACAATCCCTAAAACGGCCGCTAATCCCAGCCCGCGCCCTGTAAACTTGGTGGTGAAAAACGGATCGAAGATCTTGGCCAGGGTTTCATTCTTCATCCCGACGCCGCTATCCTGCACGCTCAATGAAACGTAGTTGCCAAAAGGTAGCGGCAGGTTGGTATATTGCCAAAAAGTTTGATCCTGGTCGTCGATAGGGCGAACGGCCGTTTGCACCCGAATTGTACCCGCCCGTTCTCCAATAGATTCAGCTGCATTGATGAATAAATTCATGATGACTTGCTGAAGTTGGGCCGTATCCGCTTCAACCAGGGGCAGGGCGTCAGCCAAAACCATTTCCAGCCCGATTTGTTTGGGCATGGCTACTTTCAGTAACTCAATACTTTCTTTGATAAGCGTATTTAGATTCAAGGGCATGATCGTAAACTGCCCGCCACCAGAATACGCCAGCAGCTGTCTTGTGAGTCCCGCAGCTTGCTCTGCCGCCTGTACCGCCTTGTTCACATGGTTATAGGCCGGATGATTATGGGCTAAATGCACTTGAGCCAACGAAGCTTGGCCCATCATTGCAACGAGTAAATTGTTAAAGTCATGGGCGATACCCCCAGCCAGGATGCCCAAGCTTTCCATTTTCTGGGTGCGGTGCATGGCACGCATTGATTGTCGCCGCTCCGTAACATCTCTGGCCGTAATGACCAGCGAAACGACCTCCCCATTCACGCCAATGACCGGACTGGTAATAAATTCAAATTCAATAACATTGTTCGAGAAAGCATATTGAATTTCTCTGGTAACAGGTTGGCCGGTCTGCACCACGCTCACCAGATCCCGATCACCGATTACGCCAAATTCAGCTGGAAGACCAACTTCTTGCCAGGTTTTCCCCAACGCAAAATCAGCCTCAATATCGAGATAGTCCAAAATAAGGTCGCTAATAAAGAGAAAACGGCCGTCTAAATCACATACCAGAAAATTATCTGGGGTCGTCGTCAAAATTGCTTCCAATAAACGAGCTTGCTGCATCACCTCTGCCGACAACTGCTGCTTGCGTTCCTCCGCCTGTTTTCGTTCGACTACAGTGGCAATTTGATCAGACACAAAGGTCAGAAATTGCTTATCTTGTGCAGCATACGCCGAACTTTCGTCATAGCTTTGTACCACGAGCGCCCCAATCGCTCGACCTTGTGACTGAAGTGGAACCCCCAGCCATGCTTGTGGCATCCTCCGCCTCAGCTTGATGATGCCTTGTTTGATATAGAATTCGATCTCTTCGCGTGTTAAAAGTTTTGACTCGTTCGTGCGCAGAACAAATTCCGTCAACCCCGCCCCAAACTTATAAGACATAAGGTGGGCGTCGTACTCATCGACAAAGTAAGGCACGTTGATCATGCCCGTGGCCTCGTCGTACAGGGCAATATGAAAGTTCTGCACATTTAGCATAGCTGCCAATGATTCATGAATCGAAGCGTAAAGCTCATTTAAGGAGATATTGATGTGGGCCATTGAGGCAATTCGGTACACCGTCTTTTGCAAAATATCTGCCTGTATGCGCTCCGTAATATCGCTTATGATCCCTTCCAGAAATAGCAAATTTCCACTCTCATCAAAGACGCCTCCGCCCACGTCTTCTGCCCAGCGCCACTCTCCGGAACGATGCCGGATGCGATAAATATAGTGAAACGCCTGGCCTTTTATAGGTGCCGCTTCCACTGGCAACTTGCCAGCATCAGCACGATCATCGGGATGAATCAATTCGGAAAAAACGATATTCTGACGAATAAATTGCTCTTTAGGGTATCCAGTTAAGGCTTCTATCCCGTCATTGACATAAAGAAATTGAAAGGAAGGCTCAATTTTGCAAAGATAAATTGTACCGGGAACGTTTTCGGCCAAAACGCGAAACTGTTCCTCACGCTGGCGCAGGGCCTCTTCGGCATGTTTTGCTTCGGTAATATCCCGCACCAGCCCATGAAGAATAGGCTTGTTGTTTAGCTCAACAATCGTGGCCGAAATTTGCCACTGGCTAAGCTGACCGTGGCGATTGACGAAAGGGATTTCAAAAAAATGATCGCCTTTCTGGAGCGCAACGCTTAAATGTTTACTGTAGAGTTGATAAATCTGTGGGGTTGCCCAATCAGACGGCCGTATCGTACCCACATCCTCTTCCTCGAAGCCCAAAAGCGACAACATTTTAGGGTTCGCCGAAACAAGCTGACGTGATTCCTGATCAAACAGGAAAATGCCGTCATTGGCAGATTCAAACAAGCGACGATATTTTAACTCTGCTTCTTGGACAGCTTGAAAAAGGCGGGCATTTTCCAGCGCGATAGACAAATGGGTAGCAAATGCGGCTATTGCGGGCACGTCTTCAACCTGCAGGTGGCTCCCGGCAACGTACAAAACCCCAATCACGTCCGTCTTGGCAAAGATTGGCGCCAGAACCGCGGGCACTTTTAAGAAGGGCTTTAAGAGTTTGGAGGCCACCTGAAAAAATGATGCCGGAATGATCTGCTTCATCTTTTCACTGTTGTCAGGCAGAAAAACGACATCACCTTCGGTTAACACCAGCTTGTCTGCTTCCGAAGCATAGGCCGGGTAAGTGAACTCCTCAGAATTAATCTTGATCGCTTTTTCGGCGTGCTTTATGACCCGCATCAAACGTTTAGAAAACACCATCGAGGTGATACACAATCGTTCGCCGGTTTCATCCAGCAAATTGACGCTGCCGTGCAGGCCCAGTTTGATCAGCTGCTCACTAAATACCTGGTATACGGCCGTTTCCGACTGCGCTGCCTGCTGCAAGGCAACGGAGGCAGCGTTTAGCCCCTGCCAAAAATCACCCGTATCTGTATTATTTGCCAAAGAGGTTACTTTAAACTTAATCAATCTTGCCCTCAAAACTTCCGTTTGGCCTAGTGTAACACAGTGCAGAATCAGAACATCAGACAGCCTAGTCAAAAAGTCATGGTTCGGCCAAATATGTGCCTTCATTTTCTCGTATTGCTTTAAGAAGACAAGATTAGTAAACAGTGCAAAAGAGTCATCGTATCGGTCACCTTATTGTTGTGCTGCGTTGATTCACATATAATGCGCCGCTATGAATTCTGAGTTTAAGTTTGATATTACGGCCGTTGACCCAGACACGCAGGCACGAAACGGCCGTTTCCACACCCCCCACGGCATCATCGAAACGCCCGTCTTTGCCCCGGTTGGGACCCAGGCAACTGTTAAGGCGATACGGCCGTCTGATCTGACCGAGCTGGGCGCAACGCTGGTTCTGAGCAATACCTATCATCTCTATTTGCGCCCCGGCGATGAGCTAATTAAAGAATTGGGTGGCCTACATCACTTTATGCAATGGCACGGACCGATTCTCACCGACAGCGGTGGCTTCCAGGTATTTAGCCTAAGCGAAACACGTAAAATCGACAGCGATGGCGTTACCTTTCAAAGCCATCACGATGGTTCCTATCATCGCTTCACGCCAGAAAGCAGCATCGCCATTCAGGAGAATCTGGGAGCCGACATCATTATGGCTTTCGATGAATGCCCACCACCTGATGACTATGCGTATGTCAAGCACTCTTTAACGCGTACCCACCCCTGGTTAGAACGCAGCCTGGCGGCCAAAACCCGAACCGATCAGGCCCTTTTTGGCATTGTACAAGGTGGCATCTTTCCTGACTTGCGCGAAGAAAGCGGCCGTTTTGTGACCGATCTTGATCTGCCAGGTTATGCCATTGGAGGGTTGGCCGTCGGCGAGACAAAACCGCAAATGCACGCGATGTTGGAGGTATTGAATCCCATTCTTCCCCAAGATAAACCACGCTACCTAATGGGCGTCGGCGCACCGGAAGATTTGGTCAACGGCGTAATGCGCGGCGTGGATATTTTTGATTGTGTCCTGCCCACGCGGTTGGCCCGGCACGGTTCTGCTTTTGTGCTGGGCGGGCGACTAAACTTACGCAATGCACAGTTCAGTCGGGATTCCCAACCAATTGACAGTGACTGCACCTGCACCACCTGCCGCCAATTTAGCCGTGCTTACCTGCGCCACCTGGTAAAAGCCAATGAGATTTTGGGGCACGTACTGCTTTCCATGCACAATCTTCATTTTCTCATTAACCTGATGCGACAAATGCGAGAGGCTATTCGACAGGGCACATTGGCACAATTCGGCGCAGACTTTTTGCAGCATTATGAGGAGCAGACGTAGCTATGGCATCGCGAAATAGTAATCAGGCGGGGGCAGGGCGTCTCGCTGAAAGCGGCTCGAACTAACAACGACCAGAAATTTGTATGACTATATTTAAATTTCTAATGTCCGACCATCGTTTCGAGGTACTCCAGGAAGTCCCGCCAATTTTGCACAACTGTTGTCTCAAGGATTAATCACGTTATGTCAATTATCGAAGCGATTATAATTGGTGTCATTCAGGGAGCAACTGAATTTTTACCTATTTCCAGCTCTGGGCATTTGGTTCTGCTGCCCGAGATTTTCCAAATGACCAACCCGGATTTGACGCTAATCGGTCTGGTTCATGCAGGAACCTTGCTCGCCGTACTTATCTACTTTCGGCAAGATCTGTGGCATATCATTACGGCCGTCTTTCGCGACCTCGCCAAACGCCAACCCTTTGCCAGCAGCGATGCCCGGCTCGGTTGGTTTATCGTCGTTGGCTCCATTCCTGTTGCCCTGATCGGGCTGCCACTTGATAGCTTTTTTGAGGAAATCTTCAGCAGCCCCATCGCTGCGGCGGGTTTTTTGCTGGTAACGGCCGTTTTACTGGTGCTGGGCGAACGGATGCTGTCTGGGCACAAAGTCCTCGCCGAAATGACCTGGACCGATGCAATCGTGATAGGCCTATTCCAGGTGATGGCGCTTTTCCCCGGTGTTTCGCGCAGCGGCAGCACCATCGTTGGGGGCCTGTCTCGCGGGCTAGACCGCGCCACGGCAGCCCGTTTCAGCTTCCTTATTGGCATTCCGGCTATTTTGGGCGCAGGCCTACAGGCCATTTTAGAAATCTTCACTGCCGAGAGCACTGAATTTTCTACTGGTGTTTACATTGTTGCCTTCACGGCCGCTGGCGTAACAGGATATGCCTGTATTCATTGGCTGCTCACCTGGGTCAAGAACCACACCCTTTACGGTTTTGCTGCCTATGTCACCTTGTTGAGCCTGGCCTTCTTGCTTGTTTCATTTTTCACACGATGAGGATCAGGCGGTTGCGCTTGCAGCGATATTTACAACGCCAGCCATGGCCGGCGAAAGTGACCCGATGGCTTGTCCTTGTGCTGCTAAACGGGCTCCTTCTTTCTGCCTGCAACCGAGCCCCAGCCCCCGCCCCCAGCCTGCCCGAGAATGCCTCGCCTACGCTGCTGCAAATTGGCGTCACCAGCAGCAACAGCACCATTGGGCCGCTGATCGAGGCCGCCTTTGCCGTGCCTTACCCTCAGATTGAGTTGCAGTTTATTCTGGCCAATTCGGCCACGCTGTACACCGATTTGGCCAATGGGCTGCTGGATGCAATTCTGGTTCACCACATCCCGGAAGGAAACGGCCGTTACTTCAACCCCGTTGCCCTGGATGGATTGGTACTGATCACACATCCAGACAATCCTGTGTCTTCACTCGCCAGCGCTGAAGTGCAGGCAATTTTTAACGGCCGTCTGACCAACTGGCAAGATGTGGGCGGTCCGAATCAAGCAATTGTTCTGCTCAGCCGCGAACAAGGCGCTGGGTTACGCACGTTGCTGCGGCAACGCCTCATGGCCGAACAGCGGATAAGCCCCAATGCGCTGCTGCAAACAGGTAACGATGCAATGCTTGCCGCCGTCGCCGCCACGCCAGCTGCTTTTGGCTACAGCAGCCACAGCAGCGCCAGCCAGAACCCCTCGGTAAAAATGATTCAGATAGACGGCCGTTCTGCCACGCCAGCCAGCTTGGCCGACCAAAGCTATCCGCTCACCAGCCCGCTCTACTTTGTCGCTGCCACAGAAACAGAACCTGTTGGCGCGCTGCGCGCGTTCCTCGCCTGGCTCCAATCCGACGAAGGACAGCACGCAATTGAAGAGAGCTACGGCCGTATTCGCTGACCATTTTCCCCTATAGACAGAAAGCAGAAGCAAATCTATAATGGAGCAAGAAAACAACATAGTTTTTGTGAAAAGACGATGGTGCACCCTCCCCGGCGTACTGTCTGAGCAAAGCCTGATGACCGGATTTTTCATCCGATTTGATCAGGCTTTTTTTTATCAAAGCAACTTATAGAAGACCCGACAGACTTGAGCATTTGTCCGGTCTCACACATTCCCAAAACCCATTGGCAAGGAGTATTTTTTGTAATGAACAGTCAAAGATTTATTGAACTCGATGAAACCTACGGCGCCCACAATTATCATCCGCTGGATGTAGTGATTGAAAAAGCAGAAGGCGTTTGGGTTTACGATGTAGATGGCAAGAAGTATCTGGATTGCCTGGCTGCGTATTCAGCCGTGAACCAGGGACATTGCCATCCGGGCATTTTGGCCGCTGCCACTGCCCAAATGCACAAAGTCACGCTTACGTCCCGCGCTTTTCGCAACGACCAGATGGGACCCTTCCTCAAGGAACTTTGCGACCTGACCCATTATGAGATGGCGCTGCCCATGAATACGGGTGCAGAGGCTGTGGAAACGGCCGTCAAAGCCGTCCGCAAATGGGGCTATGAAGTCAAAAAGGTTCCCGCCAACCAGGCCGAAATCATTGTTTGTGAAGGCAACTTTCACGGGCGCACCACCACCATCATCGGCTTTTCCAGCGAGGAGAGCTACAAAGTAAATTTTGGCCCCTTCACCCCCGGCTTTGTCATGATTCCCTACGGGGACAGCGCCGCACTCGAAGCTGCCATCACGCCCAACACCGTTGGTTTTCTCTTCGAGCCAATTCAGGGGGAAGGGGGCGTTATCATCCCGCCAGAAGGCTACCTGCAGGAAGCGCACGACATTTGCCAGCGGCACAGTGTGCTTTTTGTGGCCGATGAAATTCAAACCGGATTTGGCCGTACCGGCAAGATATTTGCCTGCGATCACGCCGGCATCAAGCCAGATGTCACCATCGTGGGCAAAGCATTGAGTGGCGGATTTTATCCAGTTTCGGCCGTCTTAGCGGACCGAAACGTTCTTGGGCTGTTCCATCCCGGCGACCACGGCAGCACGTTCGGGGGCAACCCGCTTGGCGCCGCTGTTGGCCGTGCTGCCCTCAAGGCGCTAACCGATGAAAAGCTGGTCGAACGCTCCCAGGAGTTAGGCGCCTATTTCAAGGGCCGCCTGGAGCGCATTGAAAGTGAGCATATCAAAGTTGTGCGCGGTAAGGGGTTGTTTATTGGGGTGGAGCTACACATTCCGGCCCGCCGCTTTTGCGAGGCCTTACAGGATCGGGGCATTTTGTGCAAGGAAACGCACGAAAACGTCATCCGCTTTGCCCCGCCATTAGTTATCAAAAAAGAAGATATCGATTGGGCAATGGAGCATATTGAGCCTGTTTTGATGATGCCGTAAAAAGAGATTGGAGGATTGGAGATTGAACCATCTCCAATCCTCCATTGCCACATCAAGGCGTTCTGAAAATGAATGAAACTCAAGAAGATTGGGATTACTGCACTATCACCTTTAGCACGTACCACAACATGGGCGGCGGGGAACATGCTGGCCTAAATTATGGATTGCTGTGGTTTGAAGCTGAGGCAAAAGGGCCAAACGGCCGTTACCGTGCAGGGAAATCCGCAGAAGTGCCTTTTGGTCGGGTGGCAGATGGTGTTCCAGATCAACACAATGCAGCGCACCAAAGTGTGCATCGCGAGCTGGTGACGGCGCTCAAAAAAGATGGCTGGAAACCAATCTCTGGAGGTGGTTCTGGCTGGTGGGAAAAACGGTTCCGCCGCGCCCCGGGCAAAGCGCCGCTATCTTTGAGTCAGAAAATTCGTCGCTATTTTTCTCGAAAGGCATCTTAAGAACAATTTTTTGGGGAAACGGCCGAAATCTCCCCCTGACAAATCCTCCGCAACCCGCTATCATTCCCCCCTTATGCACACCAAAGCTTTCCCCGCCATTGGCCTGCTGGGCTTTTTGTGGGGCACCAACCTGGTTGTCATGCGCGTCGGCGTAGGGCAATTCGACCCAGTTATTTTTACAGGCGTGCGGCTGCTTGTGGCCGCGCTGGCCTTTATCATTGCCTACGCCCTGTCCAGCAGTCGCCATCTTCCCACCAACCCACAGCTGTGGCGCGGGGCGATACTCTTAGGAGTGATCAGTACGGCCGTTCCCATGGTGGCCATCATCACCTCGCTCACCTACCAATCCAGCGGCGTCACTGCCTTGCTCATTACCACGGCGCCAGCCTTCATTGCCCTGGCCGCTCACCTCTTTTTGCCCGACGAAGCGCTAAACGGCCGTAAAACCTTTGGGATCGTATTGTCCCTGGCCGGAGCGGGACTGGTGGTGCTGCGCGGCGAAAGCGGCCTGCCGAATGTCAGTCAGGGCAGCCCCATTGGCTATGGTCTGGTCGTTGGTGCCATCCTGTTTGAAACGATTGGCACGATCTATATTCGCAAGCACATGCAAACCTTTAGCGCATTCGACGTAACGGCCGTACGCCTCACCGTTGCCGCGCTGACCGTGCTGCTGCTGGGTCTGCTGCTGCGCGGCTTCGACTTAAGGTCAGTCAACGCAGCTGGCTGGCTCTCGCTGATTTATGCCGCGCTGGTCGGGGCATTTATGGCACAGATGCTTGCCTTCCACATCACCAAGACGTATGGTGCAACGGCCTTTTCCCTTACTAGCTACATCGTTCCCCTCGTGGCAGCCATCACTGGCGTGCTCTGGCTGGGTGAAACGATCACCCTATGGATGGTGGCGGGCATGGTGTTGATTGGTGGGGGAATTTTGCTGATAAACGGCCGTCGCAGCGTCAAACTGATGCCCAATCCATAACCCAACTTTTTAATTAAAGATTTCGCAGATTAACCAGATTTTAATTTGTTAAATCCACATAATTTTTGCTATCTTCTCTGCTAAAATGGCAGTAGCGTATGAATCAAGAACGATTTCCCATCCTCGAATTTGACCATGACAATCATGCCTTCATCGAACCACACCAGGTGCTCCAGCCAATTGACATTCCCCGCCGCTGTGTGCTTTGCTTTTTTCAGGACGTGTTGCAAAAGCTGCACGCCGACGGCCAGCTGAAGGTCATCTACAAGCTCGGCTCAGAAATCGGCCACAACTTCGTCTATGAAATGATTGTCGAGGGTGAACGCATTGCCGTCATGCACCCTGGCGTGGGCGCCCCGCTGGCGGCCGCTTTTTTGGAAGAACTGATTGCGCTGGGCTGCCGCCAGTTTATCGCCTGTGGCGGCTGCGGCGTGCTGAATGGCGATATTGGGCTGGGGCATGTGGTGGTGCCAGCAACGGCCGTTCGTGATGAAGGCACCTCTTACCATTATTTGCCACCGAGCCGGGAAGTTGCTGCCAGCCTCGATGCCGTACAAGCCATCAAGCAAGCACTGCAAAAACATCATGTTCCTTACATCGTTGGCAAAACGTGGACCACCGACGCCATTTACCGCGAAACGCCCGCGCGCATTGCCCAACGCCGCGCCGAAGGTTGCCACGTTGTAGAAATGGAAACCGCCGCATTTTTTGCCGTTGCTCAGTTCCGCCGCGTTACCTTCGGCCAACTGCTCTACGGCGGGGATGATTTGGTCGGGGATGCCTGGGACAACCGTAACTGGCAAAAAGAGCGTACTACGCGCAATCGTCTCTTCCAGCTCGCTATTGAAGCTTGTCTTTTTCTATGATAGGCGTGACGAATATGTGGCATCAAATGTGCAATTTGCGCAAATTCGCCTAATCTGCAGCAAACTAGTGCTATTCATCACATCGAAGTAAGGATGAATACCAGCCTCGAGCCATTGCCCTTAGCCCTCATCAAAATCTATAATTAAGGTATGAGCCATTCACCTGATTTTTCTGATGCATTACAGCGATACGTCAACCGAGCCACCTACTCTGCGGGACAGCTCGCCCGTTTAACCGGAATTCCCAAACCGACCATTTTGAGCTGGCTGGATGGCCGGGTAAAGCACCCTCGGTCCTATTCTGATCTGATTAAATTAGCCGAACCGCTGCAGTTAGCCTCTGATGAAACCACCCAGCTGCTGGCCTCTGCGGGATTTCCTGAGGTAGCCGCCAAGATACAACAGTTAGATCAAAACAGCGCGGCGGTTTCGTCAAAATCAGCCGATACTTCAGCTCCATTTCAGGCCATTCCGGCGCTCCCCTATTTTGTGGGCCGCCAATCGCTTATGAAGCAAATCGAAGAGATATTGCTCAGTGCACCTGTTTTGCACGCCTGCTGCCTGGAAGGGATGGCAGGCACGGGCAAAACCGCCCTGGCAGCCAAAATTGCCTACCAGTTGCGCCCTCACTTCCCCGATGGCGTTCTTTGGGCCAACCTGCATTGTTCCAGGCCGATGACAATCTTGTCTGCTTTTGCCCGCGCCTTTGGCGAAGATGTGGACGCCTACACAGATCTGGCCAGCCGCAGTCAGGTTGTGCGACAACTGCTGGCGGACAAGCGTGTGCTGCTGGTGCTGGACAATGTCTGGCATGGGCAAGACATAGCTCCTCTTTTGCCCCCTTCAACCGGGGAAACGGCCGTTATCATAACCACGCGCCGCCACGATCTTTTTGCCACCATTGGCATGCATCGCCTAACGGTAGGTCCATTTGATCAGCCCCAACAGGTATCATTGCAGCTGTTCCAACACTTCCTAGGGCCAACGTTTACGGCCGCTCATGAAAAGCCGCTTTCCCAAATTGCCGATTTGTTGGGCCACCTGCCCCTGGCCGTGGCCATTGCCGCCAGCCGCCTGGCCTTTGAGCCAAGCTGGGCACCAGAAGATTTTCGTGAAAGATTGCAGAAGACTCACCAGCAACTATCCGAATTAGTCTATGAGGACAAAAGCGTCCAGGTATCGTTTTCTACCAGCTTTGCCCTACTAGACAGTGACGTGCAGCACTTCTTTTCCTTGCTCGGTCTCTTTGGCGGGCACGAGTTCACACCGGCTGCCGCTGCCGCCGTGGCCCAAACGTCGCCCCGTGAGGCAGAAGATAATTTGCGCAAGCTGTATGCACTCTCGCTTTGCCAGCCGGCCCGCATGGACACAGCGCAAACGCGCTATCGTTTGCACCCCTTGCTAAGCCAATATGCAGAAGAAACGGCCGTTGCCCAGGAACTTCTCCCCGAGGCCCATCTCCGCTTCATAAATTATTATGTAAACTATGGGGAGGAGCATCGCGACAACAAACGGCTGCTGTCGCTTGAATACAGCCATATTTCGGCCGTTTTGGCATTGGCCCAACGGTACGGACTGCAAGACGCATACCAGCGCTGTACGGTCGCTTTTGCCCCAATCTTGGACGCGTAACGGCCGTTTGCCCCATTTCCGCAAAAAAGAGAGGCAATGCCAGTGGCACCGCCTCTCTCAATTACATCCAACTACGTCAATTCAAAACGGTTACTGTTGAAGATCAATCTCGTAGATGTTGTACAGCTCAGAATTCTGAGTCGGGTCAACACCAAAGTTCAGCACGTTCGGGCGCGCTGCAGCAACCTTCAAGCGCAGGAATAAAGGAATGATCGGCACGTTCTCGCTGAAAATCACTTGAGCTTCCTTGTGCGCATCTTCATAATCAGCAGTTCCGGGCAGTGCACCAAGGGCCTTCTGACAGGCAGCATCAAACGCCTCATTTCGCCAACCGGTCTCGTTCTGACCACCCCAGCCTGAAGGATACAAGTCAGCTTCTTCTGGCGGCCCTGGAATGTTCCACGAACCGTACAGGCTGCAGCTGGGCTCAACACCCGTCAGCCAGGCAAATTCTCCCAGGTCAAAGCGGCGGCCAAACAGCACACCTTCAGGCCCATCGGCAAACCATTCGCTGGAGGGCAGATAGTACAACTCTACGTCGATACCGCATTCAACCATGTTCTCCTTGAAGATCTGGGTTAACTGCTGACGCAATTCGTTGCCAGTGGTCGTGCCAAGGGTCACAGCAAACGGCGTGCCGCTTGCCGGATCTTCGCGAATACCATCGCCATCACTATCTACAAAACCAGCTTCGTCCAGCAAAGCATTCGCCTGCTCAACATCGTATGGCCATTCAGACAGATTTTCAGGATAAAGCGGGTGGACGCTGGGTACATAGCTGTTTATGACTTCAGAACGGCCGTACAGGATATTATCAACCATGCTCTGACGATCTGTACACATCGTCATGGCCTGACGAACGCGGACATCTTCGAACCAGTCGGGACGACCAACGCCATCACCATAATCACCAAAAGAGTCAACACCGAAGTCAATGTGCTCGTAAACTGTACCTGTCTGGAAGTAGGGCGTCAGCAGGCCGTTACTTTCTGCTTCGATAAGGAATGGTGCCTGCCCAGCATCCATACCGTCTTGCGTGCCAATATCACACGCACCGGACAGCAGTTGCGCAACAAGTTGGTTGGTGTCGGGGATGAATTTGAAGGTAACGCTGTCCAGATAGGGCAAGCCTTCTTGATAGTAGTATTCGTTGCGCGTTAAGCGGATGCTGTCCCCAGCAACCCACTCCTCAATGGCAAACGGACCATCACCAATGGGTAGCCGGCTGGATTCTTCTGCCTCGAGCAGTTCAGCAGCAGACAAGGCACCCCAAACATGCTCAGGCAACGGCTGCCAAAAATTCAGGTAATAGGTTGCATCGCGGAAGCCAGGCAGCCCGGTCCAGCGGACGCTCAAGTCTCCAGTAGCTTCATAGCTTGCCGTGCGTTCGATAGCATATTTACCGAAAGGTGTGTCGGGCTCGCCGTTTAAGCCAAAGCTGTACACAGAGTCCTCGGCAGTAACGGGCGTTCCATCACTCCAGGAACGAGCCTTAATGGTGAAGTCTACCGCCAACTGCTCTAACATTACTGGATTACCATCAAACGTAACCTCTTCGCCATCAGCATTGACTACTGTGACCCCCTCACCCCATGCAACAACGGTATCGGTAATGTCTCTAATCATATCGCCAGGCTGAACTTCAATGACATTTAGTACGGCATCACCATCAGCCAGACTGGGGATTTTTTCAATACCCTGTGCCTGGTAATCGTAGGACAGGGTCGTAATGTTGTTCTCATAGATGGCATGTTGAACAGCCAATGCAGCTAGCATTGAGCCCCCATAGGGGTACACCGTATCCGGTTCTTGAGCCATACAGACAATTAGATCTTTGCTTCCAGCTGATTGAGTATCGGATTGAATCTCAACCGTCTCTACAATTGTTTCGGTTACAACACGCGTAACTTCGACCGAGACGCCTTCCTCAATTATCGTTTCGGTCACTACGCGAGTCACTTCAACCGTAACTGTTTCAGTTGCCGGGGTACAGGCCGCTAGGGCTACGCCCATTAAAGTAACGACAAGGGCAATGGCTGCCCAGCGTTTTTGAAAAAACATAGGTATTCCTCCTCTTGGGAATATATGGTTTGAAATTTGATTAGAAGCGTTTGCTCCTTGTTTCTCTTTCTTCTTTTCCTCCATGAATACAAAAATTTGCCATCATGATTCTGTTAATAACGAGGGGCAAAGTTAGCCGCAACTTTGCCCCTTTCGGTCTACAAAAAACCCCTTTGAATTTTTATAGACGGAGGAAGAATTCAGGCAAGCAATTGCTCAAGTATGTGCAAAAGAGGCTTGCCTACATGAGATTATGGGCATATTGAGGGTAAAGTCTCATGCGAAACGAATGAGTTATGCATGAATTGCTTTAATCGAGTGCTTCCGCTAACCAATTCGTGACGTATGGCACCAGATCAGCAAGCGGGACAACGGCCGTTTCTCCGCCAACCCTTGCTTTGACCTCCACGCCACCGGCTGCCAAAGCGCGTCCACCCACCGTTAACCGCAGCGGCAATCCGATCAGGTCGGAATCGTTGAACTTAACCCCAGGGCGTTCTTCCCGGTCATCAAACAACACGTCTACGCCAGCTTGTTGCAAATTATTGTAGAGGGAAACGGCCGTTTCTTCCCCACCGCGCAGCGACAGCAAATGCACCCGATAAGGCGCAATCGCCACCGGCCAAGTCAATCCAGCCTCGTCATGATGATGCTCTGCCAGACAGGCCAACAACCGCGTCACGCCGATGCCGTAACAGCCCATCACAATTGGTCTGGTCTCATCTTGTGCATCCACAAACGTTGCGCCCAGCTTTTGGCTGTAGTGCGTGCCAAGCTTAAAAATGTTGGCCACTTCTACTGCCCGAACCGTGCGCAGCGGTTGGCCACAGTTGGTGCAGGCGTCCCCATCTTGCGCTGCGGCTATATCAGCCACCTTATCCACTTTTTTACGCCACAGCTTGGCATCAATGCCAGCGTCCAGAATCCAGAGGCCGCCGCGCTCACCACGCGCTGCCGGGCGCAGGCGCTGAGCATTTAACACATGGGCCAATTTGGTTTCGTTGACTTGGGAACCGGCCGGAAGAACGGCCGTAACAACCTGCTCAACCATCTCTTCACCTACAACAATCTCAGCGATGAAACGGATCGACTCCGTGTCGCTCACAGGCTTCGACCTTTGGAACGTAGCAACTTGACGGTTGGCCTGATAACCACAGCCATCGCACAGCAGTAAGGTATCTTCCCCAATTGGCGCGAGATACATGAACTCATGCGCCAGCGTGCCCCCCATCATGCCCACATCAGCTTCGACGGCCAGCACCGGCAAGCCACAGCGGGCAAAAATGCGGAAATACGCTGCAAAATGCGCCTGGTA
>CBDUOF010000025.1:0-24928 GCA_965368765.1 uncultured Anaerolineae bacterium
GCTATTGGGAAACGGCCCTGACGCTACCCATTGATGTAGAGGGTCTGGCGGAAATCACCGTGTCTGCCGGTGAAGGGGACACGTTTAACGAATCGACAACGATAATTCGCGTCAATCCTGCCCCCACGCCGACGCCAGGCCCTTAAAAATGCGTAGCTTTCTCTGGATAGATGACAACGATGAATAAAGGAATCTTGTATGCCATCGCCGCTTACGGCATGTGGGGGTTGCTCCCTTTGTATTGGAAGGCGCTGCAGCACGTGCCTGCCCTGGAGATTTTGAGCCATCGCATGACGTGGTCGCTCGGGTTTGTCCTCGGATTGCTGCTGGTTCGGCGGCGCTGGGAGTGGCTAAAAACGGCCGTTTCCCAACCCAGGACGCTGTTGCTGTTTACCGCCTCCGCGCTGCTGCTGTCCGTAAACTGGTTCGTCTACATTTGGGGCGTCAATGCCGGTTTTATTGTAGAAACGAGCCTCGGCTACTTTATCAATCCGTTGGTAAGCGTGCTGATGGGTGTTTTCTTTTTGGGGGAGCAGCTGCGCAAAGGACAATGGTTGGCAATTGCTTTGGCGGGCGTCGGCGTCATATATCTGACAGTACGCTATGGTGCGCTCCCCTGGATTGCTCTAACCCTGGCCACGTCATTTGCGCTGTACGGCCTCATCCGCAAAACTGCCCCGCTTGGCTCGCTGGAGGGGTTATCGCTGGAGACGGCGCTGATGTTCATTCCGGCGCTGGGCTATTTGGTGTACCTGGAATCACTGGGAACGGCCGCTTTTGGGCATGTAGATGGTCTAACCACGGGCTTGCTGATGTTTGCCGGGGCGGCGACGGCCGTACCGCTGCTCTTTTTTGCTGCCGGGGCGCGGCGCACCAGGCTGGCTACCATTGGCATTTTGCAATACATTGCCCCAACCCTGCAATTTCTAATTGGCGTTCTGATATACCATGAACCGTTTACGGCCGATCGGCTGGTCGGGTTTGGCTTTATCTGGTTGGCGCTGTTTATATATTCTGGCGAAAATATCTGGTTCAGTCGGCAGCGACCCCGCCTGCGGCCTGTGGGAGATTAATGCCCTATCAGCCAGATTTCAGTACGATGTCTAAGAAATAATCTGTTGAAAAAGCTATTTTTGGTCAGAATTGTCGGGATTATATATTGGAGATTATTCTCCATAGTTATCTGTTGAGGATGGCTTTGAGGCCGGGGATGACACGTTCAGCGGCGGCGACGCCCAGAGCCATATATTGTTTACTCTTCTTGCTGGAAAAGTTGAGATAGCTGTGGCCAGACACCTCTGGCTTAATCAGGCAGTCTGCGTCTTTGTAGCCACCACCTGCCTGCCGAATGAGCGTCTGCAAGGCTGCAGATCCAGCGCCGAGCGGCCCCAGGCGGCGGCGATAGATCGGCATGAATAGATCGACGCCTATTACAAAATCGGCCCCCATCTGACGCACAACATCAACGGGAAGATTGTCGGCGACGCCGCCATCACAGTAATATCGCCCCTCAATCTTTACGGGATTTACAATTCCTGGCACGGAGCAGCTGGCGCGAACGGCCGTTGCCAAACATCCCGTTTGTAAAGCTACCTGTTCCCCAAGGTCAAGATCGGTAACAACTGCCGCAAATGGGATCGCCAAATCACGTAAATCCAAGTCGCCCACGGCATTTTCAATAAAGGTTTCCATTTTGGCAAAGCTGACCAAGCCGTAGCGGGGCCAGGTGGGGTTGGCGACATTGCGCCAGCTGGCATTGGCTGCCAGACGCTGCAGATTTTCAATGGGGAGTCCGGCACAGTAGGCGGCCCCAACCAGCGCCCCCGCGCTGGCGCCAGCAACATAGTCGATGGGGATGCCTTCTCGTTCCAACACGGACAGGACGCCGACATGAACGGGGCCTCTGGCTACACCCCCACTGAGGGCCAATCCTATGCGTAAACGGCCGTTGTCATTTTGCATTTCGAACTACTTGGCCTCAATAACCGTCATGCCCGCGCAGGCGGGATTGACAGTGAATAATTCTGATCAAAAATCAATGGAACGGCCGTCGAAGGCGTAGCGGAACAGCTTCTCAACTTCGTCCAGCTCTGGAATGCGGCGCGACATGAGGGTATTGGTGTCGATGATGACGTGTTCGCACAACGTTTCCAGCTGGCTTTCCAGCTGATCCTGGCTGATGCCAGCTTCCTGGAGGGTGGTCGGCAGGTTGATTTCACGCATTAACGCGCGGGTAGCGTGGGTCAATTTCTGTGCGGCTTCCGCTTCGTCGCTAGCGGGTTGACCAATCATAGCCGAAAGGTCCGCGTATCGTCCCACGCCGCCGTTGGCCACAAA
The DNA here is from genome assembly GCA_965368765.1 of uncultured Anaerolineae bacterium. GTDB lineage: Bacteria > Chloroflexota > Anaerolineae > Promineifilales > Promineifilaceae > Leptofilum. The sequence continues at coordinate 2,338 of CBDUOF010000025.1, forward strand.
TTCAATGGTGTAGGGGAGGAAGATGGCAGTAATACGGCCGTGTGGAATCGTCTTGAACAGCCCGCCAGCACTGTGACCCAGCGCATGGGCCAGCGCCACCTGGCTATTGCCCAGGGTAATCCCGGCAATTGAAGCAGCGTTGGCCATCTTTTCCCGGGCTTCCTCATCATTGGCCCCATCGGCTACAGCGCGCGGTAAATAGTTGAAGACCATGCGTGCGGCTTGTAAACAAAGCCCGTCGGTGAAGTCATTGGCCCAGCTGCAGCTGTACGCTTCAATGGCGTGGCTCCACACGTCGATGCCGGTGTCGGCGGTAATGAAGGCGGGTAGATTTTTGGTAAAAATGGGATCAACAATGGCGATGTCCGGGATGGCTTCACGGGAGCCAAGCGTGAGCTTTCGCTTTTCGGCCGTATCTGTCAGTACAATACCGTAGTTGGATTCTGCACCGGTGCCCGCTGTAGTGGGAATGCAAATGAGCCGGGCCTTTTGCCGCAGTCCCAAATCTTCCATCGGGCTGATCGACTCTGGCTCGATGTCGGGCCGTTCGTACAAGATCCACATGGCTTTGGCGGCATCCATGCAGGAACCACCTCCCAGACCAATAATCCAGTCTGGCTCATAGCGCAGCATGGCTTGCGCCCCGCGCTGTACCGTCTGTAGGGAAGGATCTGGCTCAACGTCGGCAAAGAGCTGGCTGTCGATGTCGGCATTGGCCAACGTGTTTTTTACCAGGTCGGCAAAGCCCAGCCGGGCAATGTTGGCATCCGTAACGATAAACGCGCGTTCCCCGGGCAGCATTTCTAGCTGGCTTAAGGCATCTTCGCCAAAGAAAAACTCAGGACATTTAAAAAACCACATACGGCCGTTTCCTTCCCAAATCTTAAACCAGACAGGCTCGAAAAGCGCTGTGAGGTTTGGTCATTAATTTATGCTTCTGGCCAATCTGTATCTAACTTGGCACACGCTTCTACCAGCTCAATGGCGGCTTTGGGTGCCTTCATGACCTTCATCATAGGCCCTTTAAGCTTGAGCCGGCGGGTCACCAGGCCTTGAATTGGATCGATCTTCTTTTCCAGCACCCCGCGCCAGGTTTTCAACGGGGCGCTGAGTTCAAAAACGGGTGATTTGTCGCTGGCGCTGGCTACTTTGAAAGCATCACGGCATTTGCCATGCCAAAGATCCATGTAAAGGTAGATGGTTTCTGCCACGCCACCGCCTTCATTAATGACGAAATAGAAATCCCCTTCCCAATTTTTGGCGGCATCAGCATAGCCTGGGCTTTCATTGAGGGCGACCATGACGGCCTTGACCCATTCGTCGGTTCCAAATTGAATCCCCATTTTGACCTCCGGGTAGTTGTCGTTGATAGGTAACTTAAACGATTTCTTAAGAAGTTAATTAGCGACTAAAAGATAGCACACCCCAGTTCGATATGCCAATCAGCCAGCCAGAAAATTCAGTTTCAGACTTGAGAATTTTTTCCGGTGTTTTGGGTGCTGTGAGCGACGTGATTGATCTGATGAAGTGACGTGATAAGCCCGTACAAAATCCAAATGACGAGGTTTGTTTTGGAATCGAGAACATCACCCAGACCATAGACATGGTAAGCAAGAAGACTGGCAGCAAAGCCGAGGGCGTAGGGACGAGCCGTTATGCTGCTGCGGGCTGTTTTCCACAGCATTGCCAGGAGAACGCCTATGAGCGCCAGGTAGTTGATAAGACCAAAGAGGCCAAAATCGACGGCCGTTTGCAAAAACACATTGTGTGCGTGGGTAATGGCATAGGTCGGATCGACAGCAACCGGGTACAGTCGTCGAATGACGTGTTGGAAGCTGCCTTGCCCGATGCCAGTAAAGGGAAAGTCTTGCAGCATCACGACGGTCCAGCGCCACACTTCCTGGCGAAATCCCAGGGAGCCAATGGATCCCAGTAAGGTTTCTTGCGCAGGGTCTTGCCAAAGCGAGGCCAGTCGTTCTGGCCCGATGAGCAGTACAGAAATGATTCCCAGAAGGGTGAAGGCACCGCTGGCAAGCAGCAACGCTCTCTTGTGAGGACTGTTTTTAGGCAAGACGGCCGTCCACAGCAAAACGAGCAGGTAGAGGCTGGCTACGGCACCCAGCCAGCCCGACCGGGATTGAGTCAGGATGAGAACGGCCGTTGTCCCCAGGGTCAATAAAAGCAGAAACAGACGTCGCCAGCGCGGTGCAGTCTGCCATTGTCCGGCGGTTAAAGACCAGAGGAGGGGAAAATAAAACAGCAGCGTGCCGGCAACCTGATTGGGATGGGCGGCACCGTCTTCCAAACCCGGCAGGGTGATTTGAATATTTGGCAGTTGTTCCGTGAGGGTGGCAAGCAGGTTGCTTTTGGCAATCCAGTCGGCGCTCAAGATGCCCAGGCCGATGAATCCGGCCCCAAGCAGACCAAAGAATGCCAGAGCAAGGTGCCAATGAAACGGCCGTTTGACGGACCGTCCAAGGTAACGCCAAAGCGCGATCCCCAGAATTACGACGCTGGCTTTCTCCAGCGTCAGATCCGGATCGGCGGTGACGAGAATGCTGAGGCCAATGAGCAGCAGCCACAGCAATAAGATGATGTCGAATGGCTGTGGCGCGGGCCAGGGGCGCCACTGCTGCAGTGGCGGGACAAGTTCTACGAAGGCAACAATGAGGAAGGCAACCATCGTGCCGACCGTAAAGAAGTTAGGGAATAGTAAAAAAGGAAGGGCGGCCAGCAACAGGGTGCCTTCCAGTAGGAGAGAGCGATGGGTTTTTATTGGAGCCCATTTAGTAAGCACCCTTTCCTCGCAGGACGACCCAGGGGGTTTTTAGCAGGATATAGATGTCCATCCAGATAGAGTAGTTTTGAACGTAGTAGATGTCGTCTTCGGTATGGAGGTGGAGCGGTTTATCGGAACGGCCGTTGACCTGCCACCAGCCTGTCATGCCCTGAGGCACAGCGAACCGTTTTCGCTGCCACAATTCGTATTGGTCTACCAGCCAGGGGAGTTCGGGGCGTGGGCCAACCAGGCTCATGTCGCCCAGCAGCACATTGAACAGCTGGGGAATTTCGTCCAGGCTGGTGCGACGCAGAAAGCGACCAATATGGGTGACTCGGGGATCATCTCGCCGTTTTTTGAAGAGGATACGGCCGTCTGCCGGATTAATTTCCGTGATTTTATCACGTTGATTGTCGGCATCGGGCACCATGGTGCGAAACTTGTACATATTGAAGATGCGGCCGTTTTCCCCGACGCGCTCCTGTCGGAAGATAATTGGCCCTTTTGAATCGAGCTTGATCAGGAGGCAAATTACCAGCAAAAGGGGTGATAGGATGAGTGTCGTCGCGCTGCCAACAAACAGATCGAAAATGCGCTTTACCAACCGCTGCACTTCGTTGAGGGCAGGGTCCCGCAAATTGATCATGGGAATGCCGCCAAAATCATCTACAGAGGCCCGATACAGCGCCAGGCTGAAATAGTCGGGCACCACGTGAACGTGTACGGGCAAATCGTGCAGCGTGATGGTGAGCTTGTTAATCTGACCATAAGCCCGTTGAGGCAAGGCCACCACGACATCTTCGATCTGATGTTTCTCAACCACCGTGCGCACGTCCGTAACACATCCCAAAATCTGCAGCGCACCCTCTCTTTTATGAACGTCGTCATCCAGGTAACCTACCAAATTCAGGCCGGCCCAATCATAATTTTGCATTAAATTGCCGACGTTGCGTCCGATCTTCCCGGCGCCCACAATGAGCACCCGCCGTTCCCGAGAGGGTGGGCGCCACAGGCGAAAGCTTGTTCTTAAAACAACGCGCCAGCTAAGGATGAGAACCGTATTGACAAAAACGAACGAAGCAAAAAGCCAGCGTGAGAATTCACGAAAGCCCAGGTACAGAATGCCGGCACAGATCATGGCCGCTATGGCTTCGGCAATGATGATGGTTTGTACCTCATCGGTAATCTTATAAATTCGTTTGGGATCGTAGACAGATGAAAGAAGAAAGGTGAGCACCCACACGGCGGGAACAATGATGTAGAGGGTTTGGGACAGGTTTATTTGCTCTACGGGAACGAGGTAAGGGAATGCGGGCAGAAACGGCCGTATGAGGACCGCAAGATGGAGTGCCAGAAACGTAAGCGTGGCATCCATCAGCATCGAAAATATAGCAAAATTTACACTAAAGCGCCGTAACATAAACTTCTCCGTTACCCAACTATTTAAGCGCGAATATATCGTCTGGTAAACGTGACGATTATCTGAGATACGCCGTAAAAGGCAAGGGACATTATATCAGATTATCTTCTCGAATCGGTCTCCTATGTTTTTGATGTCAAAGGATTCTTCAGCAAATTGACGTCCATTTATGGCGCATAGCTCCCTAAAGGATGAATCAGAGACCAAGTGGTTGGCTGCTTCTACAAAGGCATCCGTATTGTCTGGTGACACCACAATCCCCGCACGATTTTGAGAAATAAGTTTTGCTGAGAGGTTTTCAGGAGGAATGGCTAGCAATAAGGCGCGTTCTGCACATAAATATGTGAGCACTTTTGAAGGAGCCGAATAGATACCTGCGTCCGGTTCTAGGATGGCAACCAGAACATCGGCCGTTCCCAGAACATTGGGCATTTGCTCAAATGGCTGAAAATCATGTAATACAAGATTTTCCAATGAATGCGCCACTTTTTTTCTTTTCAGCCAGTCAGCGCCCAATCCTTCAGAAATTACGACCACTCTTACTTGGTCATTGTTCGAAAAATGCTTGGCCAAGCGCAGAAGGAGATCTGGATTATGTTTTAGGCCCAATGTGCCAGCATATAGGAAAACGAATTTGTCGTTTAACTGATTTGCGTTGGCCCATTCATTATCCTTAGCCCTTATAGGTAGCTCTTCTATTGGAGTCCAGTTGCGAATAATATGACATTTTGCATTGTCTATTCCCCATTTGTTCATGAGTGGAATAAAGTCTTCGGTTATAAGAATAACCTCGTCACTTTTTTTAAGAAGCTGCTTTTCTTGCCAAATGTAATAATTGCCAATTAAGTTACCCAGCCCTGGAATTTTTTTGTTCAGAATGCGCTTGATGGCAATGCCATAAATATCCTGTACCCAGAAAACGAATCTTGCGTTTAGGTCTTTACACTCTCTATAAACAACCGAAAGCGCATCGGGGTGAGAGCCAGCTAATATTACGGTGTCTGGATTATACTTTTTGATTTGTGCCACTAAATCATGTGCATACTCTATTTCTTGAAAACGTCTCTTGATAAATGAGTACTTTTGAAAAGGTTTGCTGAGCTGCATGCTTTCAATTTGAAAGTGGAGAGGATCTGTGCTCTTTCTGTGAACGCTTCCTTTTGGAGATTGAAAAAAAGCGGCATAGGAATACAGAACATCGTGTCCTCTCGCGGCTAGTTCCCGTCCAAGCTGGACCGTGAAAGGGACCCCTGTTCGATCATGAAGTAAGATTTTTTTTGCTTTCATTTTCACTTCTTTAGTGTCTTATTTGAAGTCTTAAGTTTGGATTTACTTTCGATAAATCAAAGAAAAGTTATTTATTTTATGTTGCGATACTTTCTTGATCACCCATAGATGAAATATTCAATCAACGGCGGTAATTCTATTTGCTATTACCTATATCTTCAAGTACCATCATCCGTTCGAAAAAATTGAGAATTAGCAAAGAGCCTAAGTCACTGGAGGAAACTGTTGGAAGAAACAATTGATTTACGACCATATATTAAATCCTTAGTAAGCAGATGGTATCTAATACTGGGAATTACGGTTGCCACAGCTTTCCTTTTTTTCGGAGCTAGTTTTTTGTTAGCTGAAACTTATAGAGCAACTGCATTGGTCACGATAACCAACCTCAATCAAATTACTCTTTCGTCCCTCACAATTCAAAATCTGGATCCAAGTTTTGATGAAACCTCTGAGTCTGACCCGCTAATTAGAATTTATACGGATCTTGCAACAAGCGATGAATTACTAGAGCAAGTTCTTGCCGAAATAAATACCGGGCTCAACGGCGTTACAGAACTTGAATCGGTTGATGACCTGCGTGAAGTTTTGATCGCAAGTACGGGTTCTGACTTTTCGCTTCTTCGTCTTTCTGTTCGCTATCATGACCCGGAAATAGCATCTCAAATTGCAAATACTTGGGCGACCATGTTTGTTCCGTGGGTAAACAATAAATTTGATTCACAAGGGCTGCAAAGCTTGGCCTTTTTTGAAGATCGACTTGTGGATGCGAATGATGAGTTGAATGCCGCAGAAGCAAACTTGGTTGAATTTCAGGGCATTAATAAAGCGTCAGTAATTAGTAATACATTAGCTTTTTATAATCAATCGCAAGTCGACAACCTTAATTACGAGCAGTCCCTTTTTCTCTTGGCAGAAAATGTTGAAGATTTACGAAGTCAGCTTATCAGTCAAACAGACTCTGATCCGGGCAACTTTGCTGAGCAATTAACGGCATTAAATTTGCAATTGAGCGTTTATAACGCGCAGATGTCTGATTCTGTACAATTTCAAGTCAATTCTCCAGACTTGCTTATTAGCGCGACTCGCCAAGAGTATTTAGATTTTTTAAACAGTCTCAGCGATACAATTGAGACAAAGCAGAGGGCGATAGACGCTAGGCTTGAGGAGATTGAGCCACAAATCCTAAGCTATCAACAGCAGCTTGAAGAAGCATTGTCTGAGAGTCGACGATTGCACAGAAATAGAGATGCGGCCGAAGAGGCTTTTACGGCCGTTGTAAGAAAGGTCGAGGAGGAACGCATAAGCGTTGCTCAACAGCAATCTGATGGCGTGGTTCTGATAAGTCAGTCGGTGGTACCACAAAAATCGTTAAACGCCGGTAGAATTTTGTATGCACTTGTTGGTAGCGTTATGGGTTTCTTGTTCACAATAATTGGAATAATTAGTTTTGATTGGTGGCGGAAGTCTTTTGATGGCGAAGATATTTAATCTCTTTAACAAGTTAAACATGAATAAAACAAGATGGATCTTATCAATGGCCATCTTGTTTTTTGTTTTTGCACGAACCTCCGGATTAATACGTATCTTTGACGCGAATCTTTCCCTTGGTGAGCTTTCCTCGATGATCAAATGGTCTTACGAACAAGCTGATTTTGGACCTGAATCGGGAGTTGAATCTGAATTAAATTCTTTTCAAATTGACGATTCCCTGAATATAACGGCCGTTACCGCAATGGGTCATTTGGCTTTCATTCAGGGCAAGCGAGAGTCCGCAATCGAGATTTGGCAAAAATCAGGTATATCGCCAGAACTTGCCCTAAAGCTAGGTGGAGATTATGCGAATTCCCAAAGTTTGTATGAAGCAGCATTGAATTCATACACGTATGCCGTGAATTACAACCCTGATTTGCCTGAAGTGTGGTATGCAATTGGCAATTTACAGCAAGAGCATGGCGATACAGCGAATGCAATTGAAGCGTATAAGAATGCTTGGTCTCTGAAAAATAGTCAGAGTATTGAACCATTGGGGACCCTTTACCATGAAACGGGAAATTATGAGCGGGCAGTTGCGGTGTGGGAAGGAGCCTTAGAATTGTTTCCACAGCATCCAAGACGTGCAACTTGGTGGCAAAATCTTCTCCTCGAATTGCGATCCACTAAACAATGGCAAACGATGTTGGAAACGGCGGAAAAAGCAATTTTGGAGTTTCCAAGCGAGCCACAGTTATATGTTGAGCTGGGCTTTGCGTTGGAAAACAGTTCTGGATCATTGGACGAAACGGTTGCGGCTTTTAAAACAGCTATCCAAATTGATGAAAGCCTTCCTGGCCCCTACACCGTTTTGGGAAATTTAATGGCTCGGAATCAGCAATTTGAAGAAGCTTTTGAATGGTACACTGAAGCCATTCAACGTGATCCTGAAAACGTTTCAGTGTATATCTTACGAGGCAATGTGGTTCGAGCATCGCGAAACTTAGAGTCAGCAATTGACTTGTACCAAGATGCCTTAGATAGATTTCCTGAGAATGAACAAATTTTATATGAATTAGCCTGGGCTTATCGACTTAAAGACCAAGAAAGCGAAGCTATTCGTGCAATAGAGCAGGCTGTTACGATTCGTTCAGCGCCTTCAGTTGAATATTTGCTTAGAGCGGGACTTATTTATGAATGGGCTGGTGAGTCGGAAAAAGCATTGAGCATGTATGAGCGCGTATTGATTCTAGAACCAGGAAATGATACGGCCATTCGTCAAATAGACAGTTTGCAATAGCAAGCTAAATAATATGCGCAGTTTGAATGTGGTGACCTATTGAGATCGGTAACAGAAATATTATTATCCTTAAAATATGAAACTGGGCTTCTTGTAGATCGCTACCCAGCTCTTTACCGATTGTGGTGGCGTTTTTCCCCAAAATCAAAGATGGCTTCAGACGACTTTCTTGTTCAGAAAGAAACAGAAATCGTCATCGAGGGTTTTCCACGCTCGGGAAATAGTTTTGCCTATGCTGCATTCTTGATGGCAAATGGGAACGAGGTTGTTATTTCACACCATGTCCATCGCCCTTCGCAAATTATTACTGCAGCTCGTAACAAGATCCCAATGCTGATCATTATCCGGCAACCAGTTGAAGCGGTCGTTTCTCTAATCATTTTTCGCCCCTTTTTGTCACTTAAACAAGGTTTAAGAAGTTACATCGATTTTTATGAGCGAATAAAGACATATCGCAGCAGTTATTTGGTAGCTACCTTCGATAAAGTAACGGACGATTTTGGCGACGTAATAAGGCAATTGAATGAGAAATTTGGAACGTCATTTTCTGAATTTGAGCACACTGAGGAAAATGTAAAGAAATGTTTTGAAATGGTTGAAGAATTCAGTAACCGATTTGCCGGTTACCATGACGAGAATCTGGTTGCCAGACCGTCTGAAAAAAGAAAAAAAGCTAAATTAGCGTTGCAAGCTCAATTAGAGCATGAGTCATTGCACCACCTTCTAAGTAAAGCAGAAAGTGTTTACGATTGGTACGCCGCGAATGCTGCTAAGTAAATTGGATTTTGGCCATGTTTTTTCGTAACCCTGATAATGCTTCCGCAGGTACGTTGAGAAAATTATTCTCAAATACAAGTCTCGGTTCAGTGCAAAGCTTGGTTGAAATGGGCGGTGATTTTGCGATCACTGTTGTCATTGCTCGGATGCTAGGGGCAAATACGCTGGGCATATTCATTTATGCAAAAGCCTTGATCGCATTGTTGAATTCCTTACTGAGTATGGGAATGACGCAAGTCGTTATCCGGAATTTTGCACAAAAAGAAGAGGGACGCCAGCAACTCATTTCAAATAGCCTAACAATTCGCCTCTTTTTTACGCTTCCGGCGACTTTGATTGTGGCATTTGGAATCAGTTTATTGTTGCCTATCGATGAATCTACGAGGACAGCGATATGGTTGGTAGCGATTTTTAACGGCTTGGGCAATACGTTGGTCCTTCTTAATGGAGCGTTTCAGGCTGTTTCCCGATTTCAGTTCCCGATGTATCTCTCTATTATTCATAAGTTGAGCCTTTTCATAATTGCTTGGTTGGTCCCGTTTCTGAAGGGCGATATCTTGATTGTCTTGATAGGTTTTATCTTTGTTCGAATGGTTTTGTTTCTTATGACGTTAAGGCTCGTAACGCTCAAGGTTATTCCTGTAAAGCTCCGGTTTGTATTTTCTGAATGGAAAGAGTTAATAGAGCAATCGTTGCCACTGGCTTTCTCTGATCTTTCAGCTGTTGCAAACGGCCGTGCAGATAGCGTTTTGTTAGGAACGATGAAATCCGTTGGTGAAGTAGCGATTTATGGCGCAGCCTATAATTTATATTTAGGGCTTAACGGGGTGATTAATTCATTGGCCATTGGTGGATTCCCACTACTGTCTAAACAAGCTAAATCTTCGCACAAATCCGCAATTCATCTTTCTGCGCGTATAGGCCTTGTTTTGTTGATTGGCACCTCTTTAATTGCGCTGATTGGTATTATATTTGCCGAACAAATAATCTTAATCGTCTATGGTCCAGAATTGTTATCGACTTCCAAAATCCTACAGATTTTATTGATAGCATTGATTTTTTCCAGCATCGGGAAATTATGTCATTTCACATTAATCAGTATTCAATTACAAAAACTTGTGTTTTGGGCAACGATGACAGGCATGTTATTTAATCTAGGAGCTAATCTGATCTTAATTCCACAGTTTGGCTACATCGGCGCAGCTTATATTACATTGGCTACAGAGATCATCGTCTTTCTAATCAGCTTTTCCTTAGTTATTCGTCAATATACAATTGAAAAACAACGGGTACTTCACTTCTAGGGGTTATAACGCTTGCTATCAGCATTGATTAAGGATTAGAACGTGAGCATTTTATTGTTTTTACTGGGAACCGCGACTATCCCACTATATTTAATATATTTTCCCGGTACGTCCCAAACGATCCCGAATTTACTTTTTCTATTAGCAGGAGCAGCTGCTATTGTTGATTGGTGGATCGTAAGGGGAGGAATTGTCAAACTGAAACTCCCCTACCATCCATTTTGGATACCTTCCATATTAATATTGATTGGCGGATTGTCGGCGACCTTCTTTAACAGCGTCAATGGTAAGGAAAGCCTTGTGGTGGTCTTGAAGCAATGGTTTGTTTTTTCTATTTGGATGGGAGTCGCCGTAGATGCTGTTGTGCGTGGATATTCGAAAGTTGCGATTAACTTGTTGATTGTTGGTGCGCTGCTTACCTCTGCTGTAGCCTTGTTAGATTATACAATCGGCCTAAATTTAGGGCCTCATTTCATTTCTAGCACCCATCCCGTTGCGAATGTTCCGGGGTATGGTTCATCGGGTAACGGCCGTTTTGCGGGTACATTCGGTCACTCCAACGCCCAGGCACTTTTTCTTACCTTAGTGCTGCCAATTGTTTTTGATCGATGGCTGGGGCGCGCGCGCACATGGAAGCTCCAGGATTTTATTTGGTTAGCCTGTTTTGGGGTCATTGCCGCGGCCATTGTTCTTACCGGTTCTGTAAGTGGTTACCTCGGCGCCTTTACTACTTGTTCTGTCGTGTTGCTTGTAAGGTTAAAAAACTTTGGCATTTCAGGAAAAATAATCTTACCGATATTGATTGGCACCGTTTCCATATTACTACTGGGTTTGGCTATATTATTTATCCCGGCTGGATTTGAATTTATCACAACGACTGACAAGGTTCAGAATTTATTAGGTCGCGATGGACTCAACCGTGTCATTGAGGGGAGCGGCCCCGTTCGTCTAGAGACTTACTTCTTAGCATTGCAGTATATTTCAAACTCCCCCATTATCGGTGTGGGACTGGACAACGCGTCAAGTCAATTGCAGGTCAGCAGTGGCGAACTCCTGCAGGTTCACAACACCATTTTGCAGCTGTGGTTTACGAGTGGAATCCTGGGAGTTATTGGGGTAGTCATCATTTACTGGCAGGCGCTTCTCCTGGCTTTAAGTAGAATCAGAACCAGCCTAAAATCTGTTCAATTGCCCGATCGCGTTGGGATTGCCGCTGCCACTCTTGGCTTTTTGCTAATAGACATGACCAAGCCGGGAATTGATGAGCGGCAAAAGTGGTTAGTCATAGCGCTACTATATGGCAGTATGTACGTAAGAGAAAAAATAACAAAACCAAACATAACGGTTCGCGATGAAGTTGGGAGTTCATTGCCAAAATTAGAAGGCAAGATTTAGCAATTATTATCTAGGAGCAGGTGCTGCTTACAGGACGGTCCACTGACCTTCACTGTTGTGCCCTCAGGCAAGCTGTGCTCAGACCGGGATATTATGCCCAGTTACTGGTTGTTGACCGTATGAAAGGAGAAGAATGTGAAATCATTCAATTCATTGTCCAAAGGATTGTCTTTCACAATAAACGAAATACACAATCATCCTTTTACAGCTAATCATAAGAGATTGGCCTGGAAAAAATGGCTTGCCTGGCAATTAGGTAGCCGTTTGGTTCCCGGGCCAGTCGTGATGCCATTTGTGAATGGATCCAAATTGCTGGTTCGCCCTGGACTTTGGGGTGCCACAATGAACATTTATACGGGCCTAGCTGAATTTTATGACATGTCGTTTGTACTGCATTTTTTACGGCCGTCTGATTTGTTTATCGATATTGGCGCCAATATTGGCGTCTATACCGTGCTTGCTAGCGGTGTGGTTGGCTGTAAAACCATTGCCTTTGAACCAGGTGATGAAGCAGGTGGTGTTTTACTATCTAATTGTCTTCTCAATGAAATCAGGAGCCTGGTAGAGTTTCATCCCAACGCTGTGGGCGACAGGTGTGATGTAGTCAACTTCACGAAAGGACTAGACACTGTAAATCACGTAGTGGAAACACAAGCCAACCTGTCTTCGGATCAGTACCATGAAGTAGAAATGGTCACTTTGGATTCAGTAGTGGATTCCAAAATACCAGCATTGATTAAGATAGATGTTGAGGGATTTACTTCCCCTGTATTGGATGGCGGTGACCAACTGTTTAAAAATCCTTCCTTGCAGGCTGTCATTGTTGAGGTCGTTGTCGAAAACGTCAGTGAGCATGATCCAGACAGTGATCCCTTGGAGGTTTTCCATCGGATGGCCGGATACGGACTACATCCATACACGTACGATCCTTATTCCAGGAGATTAACCGCTATTCCAGAGCAAAAATGGATCGCTACCAAAAGGAATCAACCCGCTTTGGAATACAATTACATATTTCTGCGAGACCTTGAAACTGTTCAAAATAGAGTAAATGAAGCTAGAAAATTCAAGGTTTGGGAATACGAAATTTAGTTCCAGTCAGGGTAGGTAAAGATGCGCATAGGGTTTAATTTACTGTACCTAATTCCGTCTCGCGTGGGAGGGGTAGAAAGATATGCTGCTGGTTTGTTGGATGGCTTGGCAAAACTAAATTTTCCAAACGAGTATCTTGTGTTTGTGAACCAGGAAAGTGCAAATTGGCCAATTCCTAATCATCCAAACTTTAGACGAGTGATTTGCCCTGTAGAAGCAACCAGCCGCTGGCGACGGTACGTTTTTGAGCAGCTCAAACTTCCTCAACTTTTGAAGACACACGCGGTTGACCTGGTACACTCTTTAGGTTACGTCTCGCCGCTGAGGGCATCGATACCATCGGTTGTAACTATTCATGATCTGAATTATAAGGCCTTTGGTGAGCTAATGCCCTTAAGCAAGCGCCTGGCACTAAGTTTTTTTGTGCGCCAATCTGCCATACGTGCCTCCCTGGTAGTTACCGATTCAGAGTTTTCCAGACAGGAGATCTTGTCTGCTTTTAAGATTCCTCAGCAAAAGATACAGGTGATCTATCCAGGGCTGCCGGACAAGAAAATCCCCATTCCAGAGCATTCTTTTCTGTGGAAAGATCTAAAAATTGAGCCGCCTTATATGATTGCCTTCAGTAGTGAAACCCCCAACAAGAATATGGACCGTCTTGTTCAGGCTTTCCAGTTGGCAAAAAAAAGTTATGAACTTCCACATCAGTTAGTGCTTGTTGGACATATGCCCGAAGCAATGCTTTCCTCACAAAACCGCTCAAGCAACATCATTGCAACGGGCTATCTGGAAGATGCTGTTTTGGATTTAATATTGGCGCAAGCGGACTGTTTGGTTTTTCCTTCTATTTATGAAGGTTTTGGGCTGCCCATTCTAGAGGCAATGAATGCCAATGTCCCCGTAATCAGTTCGTCGGCAGGATCGTTGCCAGAGGTAGCTGGTGACGCAGCTCTCTATTTTGATCCTTACGACGTGGAAGAAATGGCCAATAAAATTGCGAAAGTGGCAATGGATGAGGTATTGCAAGAGGAACTTCGTACAAAAGGGCAAGCGAATGCATCACGATTTTCTTGGGAGAAGATGGCTAGGGAAGCGATAACGCTTTACGAGCAAGTTATTGTTTAGGCAAGGGCATGATTGTGGCTAAGAACGGTGAGGGAGCCAAATAGTGCCCAAGCTTTAGCCGGGTACTTTACTGTCGCCATCTTTTTTGAACACGATCTGACCTTCCTGGCTTTCCAGCCAGGACCATAAATCGTCTGGGACCGACGGTTTGATAGTTACCATTGAAAAAGAGTTGCACTGCTTTCTGAACAACAGCGTAAATAAACTGGTAAGCGGTTGGGCAATCTTCAGCAAATAATAATAGGTGTTGCTCTTCTTTAGAGAAGCAGCGCGAAAGGGTAAATTAAGATCATAATAAAATCGAAACGTGTGTTTGCCAATGGGATTAAACGATTGAATGGTTTTTTTGAACTCGTTTTCAGTCCATCTGTAGATGAAATTGGGAATTTCGGAATTGTCAACGCCACCATACTTATAATTGTTGTTGATTACGGCCGTTAACTCGTAAGATTGAGTCAGGTTCAATTTTTCGGCAACTTCCATTAATAGACTGTCTCTTGATTCAATGACAATCACCCCTTTTTTTGCTACCCGATACATTTCTAATAGGGCCTTGTGGGGCGAAGAGCAATGATGCAATCCATCCGAGACAAATGAAAAATCAAACTGTTCATCCGCAAAAGTTAGAGATTGTGCGTCTTGTAGGCTCCACGTGTACGGAGAAAACTCATCACCAACTAAGCGATAGTCCAGGTTTGATATAGTTACATTTGTAAACCCAACCGATTTGAACAACTGCGTGTCTGCCTCGCCACCAGCGACAACCAGGATTGAAAGATCTGGTTGTAGTAGCCCCTCACCTAGCAGTTTCCTAAGAACAGATTCAGCGAACTCACGTCGCATTAAAGTCTCCAATAACCAAGAATAACCTTACTAAGCTCAAAGAAAGTGGTTGTTCCAAAATTCAACGCAAAAAATCAATGATTAATCAGAAAGTAATGATTAGTGAACTTTTGCCAGCGTCTGCTGATAATCTTCAATTGTTTTCTTGAGACCAGCTACAAAGTCGGTTGATGTTTTGAAGCCAAACAACTTTTCTGCTTTTTGGGTATCCAATTTCCGTCTTGGTTGACCGTTTGGCTTGCTCGTATCCCAGCGGATATCCCCCTCAAACCCGGTAAGGGAAACAATTAACTCAACAAGTTCTCGTATGCTGATCTCGGAAGCGCTGCCTAAATTTACCGGTTCGCTTTCGTTATACCGCTCAGACGCTAACAGGATACCTTCAGCTGCGTCTTCCACGTAAACAAACTCCCGAGTGGGTGACCCATCACCCCAAACTATGATTTCATCCAGACCACTTGCTTTAGCCTCAAGGCATTTTCGAATAAGCGCCGGAATGACATGAGATGTTTCAAGATCGAAATTATCTCGCGGTCCATAAAGATTGACAGGCAGAAGATAGATAGAATTGAATCCATATTGTTGCCGATAAGTTTGAGATTGTACCAACAGCATTTTCTTGGCTAGGCCATAGGGTGCATTGGTTTCCTCAGGATACCCATTCCATAAATCATCTTCCTTGAAAGGGATTGGTGCGAATTTAGGATAGGAGCAAACCGTGCCAATGGCTACGAATTTTTCAACGCCGAACTGCCAAGCCTGATGAAGCAAGGGGACACCCATCATAAGATTATTATAAAAAAACTCAGCTGGCCGATTCCGGTTCGCGCCAATTCCGCCAACGTTGGCGGCAAGATGAATAACAATATCTGGCCTGGAATCTGCCAACATTTGCTTAATGGCGTCAATTTCGACTAGATCGTAATCTTTCTGACGTGGCACAAAAATCTCTTTGGCACCTCGCTGGTGCAGCTTCTCAACGACGAATGATCCTAAGAATCCGGCACCACCAGTAACACATACCCGGTAGTTGCTCCAGAACTTTTCTGAGTTAGACTGATTTAACATCAATATCTCCAAACGGTAATTGATTTAATAACTTCATGAGTTTCTCATTGCTTGTAGCTTGGCTGAGCTAACGTCCTAAGGAGTTGCATATGAGCCCAAGAAAACCAAAAGCGATGCTTTTGACAAGAGAAAAATAATACATGAGCGTGCTTACAATAGCAAATACACATACCCTTAAGCTTCCCTGTAAAGATTTAAGAATAATATGATAAAATCCTAGGACTTAAGTATTGGTATCGTGGTTTTATGGCAGAATAAGATCGTAGAGATAAATCATTACTTTCCATAAGCATTCTGTTCTGCCTATATTTATCATCGGGAGAGATAAAATGTCTTTAAAGTTAATACGTAGCATTATTTTTATTTCAGTATTTGGTATGATTTTTTTTATTTTAGCCGATTCAAACAGAGTAGTAGCAAGTTCTCAGGCCGTACGTGTGAATGCCCCAACGGCCGTTAGCTGCGCAGATTTTAGTGTGTTAACCCCAGGAGCATCAGTTGAAGGCTTAGGAACTGTTCATCCAGATCTTAATATTTCAGGTTCTGGCGATATTGCCGTGATTGCAGAAGGGCAATCTCCTGCAGCCTACGGTTCTTCTGGGGGGCCGAATGCAGGTTTAGGTGTTCTTGAAGGGTTTTCGGATTTAGAAAAAGTACATGAGTATGAATTTACATTTGCACCAGACGTATCATTGTCATTTTTCTCAGTCAGAATGTTGGATTACGGTGACCTCAATACAGCGTTAGCAACCGAGCACAGTGTTACATTGCTGGGCTACGATAGCAATGGGTTTTTGGTCGGTGAGAGCGGTCTGTTTTTTACAAGTGACGCAGCCTTTAACCCCTTAGATTTACAACTTACCGGTGATGCCACAGCCGAGTTGGGACAACCAGGCAATTTTGTGTTTTCAATTTATGGTTCTGACATCACCCGCCTCGTTATTCAGTTTTCTAGCAATAGCGGAGAGGAAGCTACTGATCCCAATCATGGCTTTGCTGACCTCTGTTTTGACTCAGACGGTTTTACCCCCCCAGTCACTTCTGAATGTGTTGATTTTAATGCTGTTGCGCCAGGCAATTCTGTTGAAGGATTAGGTGTTGTTAATGAGTACCTTAACATTTCCAGCCCAAACGGTAATACCGTTGCTTTGGCAGAGAACGTTCCTCCGCTAGAATATGGGTCACCTGCAGGGGGGAATTATGGCATGGGTGCCTTAAGTGGATTTGCAAATGCTGATAAAGAGCACAGGTACACATTTACATTTGCGCCAGACGTCTCTGTTGATTTCTTTACCGTCAGAATGCTGGATTATGGTGATTTGAATTTGATTCTTGCGACTGAACATAATGTTACGTTGGAGGCGTATGATAGCAATGATATTTTGGTATCTACTAGCCAGCTTTCCTTTGTAACTGACGCTGTGCCCAATCCGACATCCAGTTCATTTGGAAACTTGCAAATAACGGGTGACGCAACAACGACATTAGGTAATCCAGGTAACTATCCGTTTAGCGTGGCAGGCGAAGATATTGTTCGCCTTGAATTGAAATATAATACTGATTTAGGGGAAGAGGCATCGGATCCTAATCATGGTTTGGCTGTGCTTTGTTTTGTTCCAAATCTACCCCAGTCTGAACTGGACCCGCCAACGGCCGCTCTCGAACTGCTCCGTCCCAAGAATCCGCCAACAATTGGTGGCAAGTTCTTAGTAGAGTATGCCTGCAGTGACACTGCGCCCAACCTGGTTTCCGCTACGATCAATGGCTACGATGTGGTAAATGGCCAAGATGTTGTTCTCGTTGTGAGCGACAAGGAGTCAGCTCGGATTGTGAGTGACCAGCTTGTCTGGCTCTTTGCGCCTGAGTTCAGTATGGATGTAACCTGTGCCAATGATGGTGGCATGGAAGTGTCAACTTCCATCGTACCTGAATTTGACATACCCTAAAATTTCTGTCGCAAGGGATTAAGAATGAGCGGATGGCGTTTAGCCATCCGATTTTTTTTTGATAACTGTTACTTTTTCTATAGCCCAGATGGTTGCTTGAACAAAACGGCCGTTCCCCGCTATACTCGGATCATTCTGCAAGATAAAGGAACAAGTGCCTGGCGTATGGAAACCAAAGAGTTGCTCCTGAGAAATATAAGTTCCAGACAAGCCAAAATTGGCGTGGTTGGCTTGGGCTATGTCGGCTTGCCGCTGGCAGTTGCTTTTGCTCAGGCTGGATTTTCGATTATTGGGGTAGATGTTGATCAGAGCAAAATTGATGCCCTGCGCCAGGGCCAGAGCTACATTGCCGACGTGTCCGCTGCCGACATTGCTCCCCTGATTGCCAACGGCCGTTTCCAGCCAACAACAGAATACAATCGCCTGGCCGATACCGATGCCATCTCGATCTGCGTACCGACACCCCTGCGCAAAACCAAAGACCCGGATATCTCTTTCATTATTGATGCAGCAGAAAATATTTCCCGCGTAGGGGCAACCGGCAAACTGGTGGTCTTGGAATCGACAACCTATCCGGGCACCACAGAAGAAGTGATCCTGCCTCGACTCATCCACAATGGCGACAAGGTGGGGCGAGACTTTTTTCTGGCCTTTTCTCCAGAGCGGATTGATCCGGGACGGACCGACTTTACGGTTTACAACACGCCTAAAGTGATTGGCGGTATGACCCCGGCTTGCCAGGAAACGGCCGTTGCCCTCTACGGCACCATCGTGGCCCAGCCCGTACCCGTCTCCAGCACGGCCGCCGCCGAAATGGTCAAGCTGCTGGAAAACACATTCCGTTCTGTGAATATCGGTCTGGTAAATGAGATGGCGCTCATGTGTGATCGCCTGGGGCTAAATGTATGGGAAGTGGTGGAAGCTGCGGCCACCAAGCCATATGGGTTCATGCCCTTTTATCCCGGCCCTGGACTGGGGGGCCACTGCATCCCGATAGACCCACACTATTTGAGCTGGAAGCTGCGTACGCTTAATTACACAGCCCGCTTTATAGAGTTGGCCGCCGAGGTCAACAGTGGGATGCCGGCTTACGTGGTAAGCAAGATTGCTGCCGGACTGAATGAAGCACGCAAAGCGGTCAACGGCAGTCGTGTCTTGTTGTTAGGTATGGCGTACAAGCCCAACGTGAGTGACGTTCGCGAAAGCCCTGGCCTGGATATTCTCCATTTGCTGCAGGCTCAAGGTGCGGACGTCAGCTACCATGATCCGCACGTCCTCTCTCTGCAGCTGGACGATCAAACGTTGCAGTCGGTGCCGCTGACGGCCGTTTCCTTGCAGGAAGCGGATTGTGTGGTCATCGTCACCAATCATGCTGCTTTTGAATGGTCATTAATCACCCAGGAAGCCGGGCTTATTGTTGATACGCGCAACGCTTTGCATAACGATAAAACAAGCGGCCGCCTGATCACGCTCTAGGAATTTTCCGCAGCCTATGCAGCGCATGCGAGCTAATCTCGGGTCAGTCGCCAATCCCCGTACTGTCGCAAGCCCCGTGGATAATGGTTTTTGATACGGCCGTTTACCCGCTTCCCCCAGCCTAGTGGAAATCCATCCACCGTTACCAGCAGCCAGCCATTTGGCCCAGAATTGGGCAAATCAAGCCCCTGTAAATAGGCAGCAATTTCGTCGGACTCGGCAGCGAAGCTGATGGAATCGACCGCTTCTTCCGGCTTAAGCGCCAACGCCAGTGCGTGATCCGGCCGGAAATGTCCCTTGCGTATTTCACCCAGCAGCAGCCCGTACTGAATCAGGTGGAGCTTGCCGCTTTCCAGAGCAGCCTGCGGCAACAGGTAGAGACGGCTGTTGACCAACAGGAGCCGCTCTTCGGACAAATCAGTCCGCAAAAATTTCTGAGCAAACGTTTGCCAGATTCCCAACTCCTGCTTGCCTATCGGCGGAACTGCCAGGGGATTGCCAAACGGGTGGTTGGACGCATCTGCTCGCTGCATCACGGCCACAAAATGCCCTTCTCCGGGGAATTGATGGGGCCACAGGCGCACGCTTTTCCGCAGTGATTCGTTCGTCGTGCCGTCTCCTGTCCATGACGGCTGTCCCCTGCCAAACCCGGCAAAACGCGGCGGATCGATCAGCTCGAATTCAGGAAAACAACCCAAAAACGCAGCGACGACCGCCTCATCTTCTTCCGGAGAAAAGGTGCAGGTTGCATAGACAAGCCTGCCGCCCGGCTTTACCAGGTTGGCAGCCGAGTGGAGAACGGCCGTTTGCCGTCGGGCACACGCCATCACCATCGCCTCGCTCCACTCAAACGACCCCTGTTTGCCCGCAAATTGCTGCTTGCGCAACATGCCCTCGCCAGAGCAGGGGGCATCTACCAAAACGCGATCGAAGATGGGGCCAAATTGGGCAGCCAAATGGTCCGGCGTTGCGCTGGCAATAAGCGCGTTTCGGGCGCCCCAGCGGCGCATGTTTTCGGCCAACAGGTGCGCCCGCCCCGTGTGGACATCATTGGCAATCAGCAGTCCGCTGCCCTGCATTTGGGATGCCAGATGGGTCGCTTTGCCACCGGGCGCCGCTGCCAGATCCAACACAAGTTCGCCAGGTTTGGCGGCCACCAGGCCGCCTACGACCATCGCCGACGGCTCCTGCAAATAGTACAGACCTGCTGCGTGGTACGGATGGCTGCCGGGCTTGCTGCCGTCCTGCACTATAAATCCAGCCGGTTCATGCGGACCCACTGCTTTCAGCGCAAACGGCGAAAGGGTGCTAAAATCAGCCGGTGTCAGCTTGAGGCCGTTTACGCGCAGACCGATAGCTGGCGTTTCATCAAAGCTCTGCTCAAATGGAGCAAATTCATCCCCTAACAGCCCGGCCATTTTGACCATGAAACCGTCTGGGAGGCGCTGGTAAGTTGACATAACTTTTTCTGTATCCAATGATTCAAGAATTAATATTGCCGCACGGCATCCTCCAGCTTCCCATATTTTTACCCGATGGCACCCAGGGAGTGGTGCGGACCCTGGACGCTCGTGATTTGGAAGATGCGCAGATTCAGGCCGTTCAGATGAATGTGTTTCACCTGATGCAGCGCCCCGGCTCCTCGACGATTCAGGCGCTGGGCGGACTGCACCGCATGGCAGGCTGGTACCGGCCAATTTTTACTGATTCTGGCGGCTTTCAAGTCTATTCACTTTTGCGCCAAAACGCGAAAAGCGGCGCCATTAATGATAAAGGTGCCACCTTTCGCCCCGATGGCTCTGACCGTAAATTTAACCTTACGCCTGAAAAAAGCGTCCAGCTCCAGCTGAGCTATGGCTCCGACGTTGTCATTTGTCTGGATGACTGTACTCATGTGGACGATCCGCTGGCGGAGCAGGAAAAATCGGTGGCGCGCACGGTGCAGTGGGCAGCGCGCTGCAAGGCAGAGTTTGAGAAGATTGTGGGACAGCGTGGGCTTGGTGAAGGGGAACGGCCGTATCTCATCGCTGTCGTTCAGGGGGGAGCAGAACGCCATCTGCGCCAGCAATGTGCTGAACAGCTGCTAGAAATTGGCTTCGATGGGTATGGCTACGGCGGCTGGCCGCTGGATGCTAACAACAATCTACTAACCGATGTCTTAGCCTACACCCGCGAACTGATTCCCAACCAATACACTTTGCACGCGCTAGGCGTGGGTCACCCGGCGAATGTGGTAGTGAGTGCTCGACTAGGCTACAATATTTTCGACAGCACCATGCCCACCCGGGACGCCAGACACGGCCGTCTCATGATTTATACTGCAGACCCCCAAACCGGTCATCTGGACAATGCGGGTCATTTTTTCCGCTATATCTACATCAAAGACAAAAAACACGTCAAAGCCAACACACCCCTTTCCGAATTTTGCGACTGCTTCACCTGCACCCGCTACACGCTGGGCTACCTCCACCATCTTTACAAAATCAACGATGTCCTTTACCAACGGCTGGCCACGCTGCACAACTTGCGCTTTATGACGCAGCTCATGGAAAATCTCCGCCAAAGGTAAGCCGCCATGTCTGAGTTAGATGCCTTGGTGTCACAAATTTTGGCAAGTGCTAAATATCGGCAGATTGCGCCGGATCTGGTGCGGCGCATTGGGGAGCAAGAGCTGCCTAAACGACGGTCGCTCAAAGAAGCCGTGAAGGCCACCAAAAACAAGCTGCATCAGGTCGGGGGGGCGTACCAGCAAACGAAGCTGGATTACGCAAAAAGTTTGGCTTTGCTGCGGGAAGCGGCCGTCTCCCCCCCAGATTTCCGCGCCACCTGCCAAGGCCTCATGCAGGCCCACGCCTCGACCCGGGAACGCCTGCCCATCCTCGACGACTTTTATCAGTCGATTCTGGCTGAGCTGCCCCCGATCCGCTCCGTAATGGATTTGGCCTGTGGGCTGAATCCGCTGGCTTACCCCTGGCTGCCGCTGCCGCCCGATGTGCACTATACGGCCGTAGACATTTATGCCGATATGCTCAGTTTTATTCAGCAGTTTTTTGATATAGCCGGCCTGAACGGCCGTACCCAGCAGCGCGACATTATTGGCAATCCACCCACCGAATCGGCCGACCTCATTTTATTGCTAAAGACGCTGCCCTGCCTGGAGCAAGTAGACAAAACGGCCACGGCCAACCTGCTCGATTCGTTAAACGGCCGTTATCTCCTCATCAGCTATCCGGCCCAAAGCCTGGGTGGGCGCAGCAAAGGGATGGTAGACAATTACACCAGGCAATTTGAACAATTGGCAAACGGCCG
>CBDUOF010000026.1:0-24632 GCA_965368765.1 uncultured Anaerolineae bacterium
CCCAGTTAGCGATGGTCCCTTTGCCGGTGTCGATCCCCGTGGTCAGACAGTTGTATGGTGGCATAATCACAGCGGAAGCCGTGAAGAAAAGCTCATTGCCATTATTGATGAATACAATGAAAGCAATGAGTGTGGCATCACCGTTGAACCATTGAATCAAGGTGGTTACAACGACATCCGTGACGCCGTTAACGCCAGTGTTGCTTCCGGCGAAATTCCGGCAGCTTTGGTTGTCGGCTACCAGAACGATCAGGCTTTCTATCAACTCAATGATACGTTGGTCGATCTAAATGAATACCTAGCTGACGAACATTGGGGGCTATCAGACGAAGAACAAGCAGCTTTTTACCAAAGTTTCTTTAACCAGAGCATTCACGTTGCCTTTGACAATCAACGCTTAGGCTTCCCGCCAAACCGCTCTCTTGAACTGCTGCATTACAATAAGACTTACCTGGAAGAGCTCGGTTTTTCTGGCCCGCCAACTACCCCGGATGAGTTTGTAGAAATGTCTTGCGCTGCTGCTGCTGCCAGCGAAAGTGGCGTTGGTGGATATGTCTTACGTGACGATGCTTCGGCTATGGCTGCCTGGACCTTTGCTTACGGCGGCGACATTCTGAACGAAGACGGCACCGAATATGTTTACAACGGCGACGCAACCGTTGCTGCTATGGAAATGTTGGTAGAATTGGCAACACCTGGCGAAGACGGACTGGTTTGTGCCTACATCTTCGACGGATTCCCCAATCCTGAGGTTGCTTCCCGTAACGCTTTGTTCTCTCAAGGCTCCAGCTCCGGCATCCCCTTTTACGAGGGTGACTTTGCGACTGTTGCGGAAGAAGCCGGCGTGGAAGCAGACGAGTACGCCGTTGCGGCTATCCCGCACACGACACCAGATCCTGTCATGAATATTTATGGTGGCGATGTGATGATCGTGAAGACGACTCCAGAACAGCAGCTTGCGGCCTGGGATTTCATCAAATGGTTTACCACCCCAGAAGTTCAGGCTCAGTGGGTTGAGGCCAGCAATTACTTCCCGACAAACGCTGATACAGTTGAATTCTTGGGTGACTACAATGCGGAAAACCCAGTTTATGCTCAAGCGTTGGACTTGCTGCAGTATGGTGCCTTTGAGCCACAGTTGATCTCCTACACGGCCGTTCGTGACGCCGCTCAGGAAGCATACAACGCGATGATCCAGGGTGCTGACATTCAGGCCACGCTGGATGATCTGACAGAACGAGCCAATGAGTTACAGGCAGAACTGTTGGAAGAAATCGGCAACTAGTTTTTTATAAGAGGCAGGAAAGAAACGGTCGTTTCTTTCCTGCTTCGCGCCTTAAAAAAGGTAGGGGGGCGTTCATCTTGCCCTTTTTTGCTCCGCCCAGACTACCGGTTTGTCACCCATTCGCCCCATGATATAATCTCCACAGCATTTACCATCATTTTGCCCACGACTCAAAACAAATCAGCAGAAGTGGGCATTTCCCAGTGTTTTTTGAAGGAGGAAACGATGAAAACACGACTCTCTTTTAGGCTTTTGGTTGGTTTTGCAGCACTTTTGTTTGTAATTGCTGCCTGTACCCCCACAACCGAAACCGTCGAGGTTACCCGCGTCGTAACTGAGACCACCGAAGTAGAAGTCCCCGTTGAAACAGAAGTAGAAGTCCCCGTCGAGGTTACCCGCGTTGTAACTGAAACAGTTGTAGAAGAAGTCATGGTAGAAGAAGCACCGCTTGGCTCCGAAGAACGGCCGATTAAAGTCCTGTTCGTACCATCGGTAGACGTCGACCAAATCATATCTGGTGGTGCCATTTTGGCCGATGCACTAAGTGCAGCAACAGGCCTGAACTTTGAAGTAAGCGTGCCCACCAGCTATGCCGCTACCATCGAAGAAATGTGTGCTTCCCCCGATGACACCATTGGCTTCATCCCTGCTCAGGGCTACGTCTTGGCCAACAATCGCTGTGGTGTCACAGTAGGTGCTGCGGCCGTACGTTTTGGCTTGTCCTGGTATGCGGCCCAATTCGTTGTGCCTGCAGACAGTGATGCAGAATCTATTGAAGATTTGGCTGGCAAAACCTGGTGCATCCCCGATTTTGGTTCCACATCTGGTTACCTCTATCCCCAAGCGCTGCTAACGGAAAATGGCATTGAGACAGGAGAAATCGTTGAGGCCGGTGGCCACAGCAACTCCATGCTCGCCGTAAATAATGGTGATTGCGACTTTGCCACGGCGTTCTTTAGCCCACCGCTGCTGCCTAACTATGCTCGTGCCTGGACATATGGCGTAGATGACCCCGAAATCTGGCGTGACGCGGGTGAAAGCCCAGTTCGCACAGACGAAGGACGCACCTTCGTGGGTGGCGATCCGGCTGACGGTGGCTATCGCATTTTGGATGCCCGTTCCTCCGTTACCGATACGGCCCCGGACATCTTTGACAACACAAGAATTTTGGCCCTGACAGACAGAATTCCCAACGATACGATTTCCTTTGGGCCAGAGTTCCCGCTTAACACAGCTAATAGCATTATCAATGCGCTGATTGACTTCACCGCGTCTGATGAATGTGCCCAATCTATCTGTTCCGAAGAGTTCTATAACTGGACCGGTCTGGAAGCCGTCACCGACAGCTTCTACGATCCAGTACGGTCGGCAATGGATGCTTTGGGTATCACTGAAGAATCCATTCTCGGTGGCTAAGCTCTAGCAATTTCTTAACCAAAGCCGGGCGGGCAGAGATGTTCGCCCGGCTTCTTCATTATATTGATTTGTATCACTTGCTACAGACCCGACGGACTTTATTTCCTGAAGGTACTTGGTTTGAAAAACAATCCCTTAGGGTCTCACTCCTATGCTAAAAATCCAGAATCTAACTAAAGTATATGAAGATGGCACCGTTGCTCTGAAAGACGTTAGTTTTGAAGTGCCTGACGGTGAATTTGTGGCCGTGATAGGCTTAAGCGGGTCGGGGAAAAGCACCTTACTGCGCTGCATCAATCGGCTTATCGAACCTACATCGGGGCAAATCTGGTGGAATGGAATTGAGCTATCTGAGGTTTCTGGCGAGGAATTACGCCGCGCGCGCCGACAGATTGGCATGATTTTTCAACATTTCAATTTGGTAAACCGTTCCTCGGTGCTTACAAACGTCCTGAGCGGGCGGTTAGGCTATGTCAATCCAATTGCCAGCATTTTGGGCCGTTTTCCCCAGGAGGATATTGAACGAGCTCATGCCAGCTTAAAGCGTGTCGGGATTGGAGACAAGGCCAGCAACCGAGCCGATGAACTGAGCGGCGGACAGCGGCAACGTGTGGGCATTGCCCGGGCCCTCATGCAAGAGCCGAAGATGATTCTGGCCGACGAGCCGGTTGCCAGTTTAGATCCGGCCTTGGCTCATAGCATCATGCGTCATTTGCAGCAAATTAATCGGGAAGACAAGATTACGGTGCTGTGCAGCCTTCATTTTCTGGATTTGGTGCAGCAATATGGAACGCGTGCTATTGCGTTGAATGATGGGAAACTGGTATTTGACGGTACACCAAAAGAAATTGATGATGACAAGTTCGTGGAAATTTACGGCGTTGAGGCAGAACGCATCGGCTAACGGGCTTCAGTTTTCAATAAGCAATATTCAATTGGGTAGTCTTTATGCGTGAAAAGAAGAACAACGGCCGTTCCCGTCAATGGTGGAAAACGCCCGTCATCATCCTTGCCCTGTTTTTGCTGTATGCCTATGGCCTTCAGGTAACCAAGGTCAACCTTGAGGAGCCTCTGGAGCCAAGACGGCAAGAAAATCTCGTTAGCCTGATTCGCAGCTTTGCCCAGCCTGACCTGTTTAATTTTGAGACTGAAACGCGGCGTACGGCCGTTTCTCTACGGATGCCATGCCCAGACGAGCCCAAAGGTTCTCAGGTATCCATAGAAGGGCGACAGCTGCTCGTCGTACCGAACTGTGCCAGCACGACCCAAGACCTCATCTCCATTTCGGGCGATGGCCTCATACCCAACGCCGATGGGCTCATTGCCTGGACACCCCTTGGTGCAACGACGGCACGTCGCATTACTGATTTCAAAGTTAGCGCCGACGGAGCTATTGACATCACCTTCACCATGCCAGACATTCGCTCCAGTGAAGAGGCACAGTTTTTGGAGGTCGTGGAAGTCGTAGACCGCCGCATTGTGGGACTGAGTGACACGACCTTCGAAGCGTTAGACAAGATTGTAGAAACCGTACTCATGGCGCTGATGGCTTCTACCATTGGCACCTTGCTTTCCATCCCGCTCTCTTTTATCGCCGCCCGCAACCTCATGCAAAACGTCAAAGCACCCATGACCAGCATCATGTCTGGCCTGATTCTACTACCGATCTTGGGTGGGCTTGGATTCTGGATTGGGCGACTGCTGGTGGGCCCTGTTCTCAATATTGAGAGCACCTTCTTGCCGTCTCTGCAAAGCGGGCTGGAACCTTTGGGATTCGTGGGTAATTTTATTTTTGTGCTTGTGGAACTAGTCATTCTTCTCTTGCCAATAACGTTGGCAGGGGTCGGCGCATTGGCCGCCAACAACTTTGGCAATCGGTTTGGCCAGCGGGCGACCATGCAATTATCAGAGGCCAATGCCCGCATTCTGACATTTATCACCACTTTGCTGGGAACGGCCGTTCTCTTTAGCCTGATTGCCTACAGCCTGACCTGGATTAATGTGTTGGGCATTCGTGAATTCTTCCCAGAGACGGCACAGGAACTGTTCACTCTATTTGCCATTCCCAGCCTTGTATTGGGGTTTGTTGCCGCGCTGCTGACCTTGCGTGCCTCACCCAAACATCATTACCCGATTGGCCTGGTAATCTACAACGTGACCCGCACCATTTTCAATGCCGTCCGCTCCATTGAGCCGCTGATGATGGGCTTTGTCTTTGTCGTTTGGGTAGGGCTGGGGCCATTTGCTGGAATTATGGCCCTCACGCTGCACTCGATGGCCGACCTGGGCAAGCTGTTCTCAGAGGAAGTAGAAAACATCGACGATGGACCTGTCGAAGCGATTACAGCCACCGGTGCCAATCAGCTGCAGCGCATTGTTTTCGCCGTCGTGCCCCAGGTCACGCCCCATTACATTGCCTACATCTTCTACCGCTGGGACATCAATGTGCGTATGTCCACCATTATTGGCTTTGTGGGTGGTGGTGGCATTGGTTTTGTCTTGCAGCGCAACATCAATCAGCTTCTTTACACCAAGGCCAGCGTCATGGTCATCGCCATTGCCGTGGTCGTTATTGTTCTGGACAACATTAGCGCCAGAGTACGCAGCCAGATCATCTAAGTTTGACAGGGATAAAAGTCGTTAATCTCAAGGATAGGTATGACCACGCTTAAGCAGGATGAAAAAACACCAACCAGACGAGCCTTGCAAACCTTTTTGGCGTTTGTGCTTTTGTTTTTGCTGTATGCCATTGCCGTCCAGGTAACTGAAATCAATTTGGAAAAACTGCGCTCAGAGAATCGGCAAACCCAGCTGATTGGTGTTTTACGCTTTCTGGCCGACCCAAATATCACCGATCCGGACCTCCTCGATCCGCTCTTCATTGCAGACACAGAACCATTCAGCCCCACAGAAACCACGGTAAACACGCTCAACCTCATCGTGGAAACAATTTTCATGGCACTGCTGGCCACCTCCATTGGCACCATATTGGCGATTCCCGTCTCCTTTTTAGCAGCGCGGAATCTCATGGAGGAAGTAACGTCGCCCCTGGCAAGCTTCATGCTTGGTTTAGCGCTGCTGCCCGTGGGTGGTGGCCTGGCACTACTAGGGGTACGACAGATGGTCAATCTGTCAGCAAATTTCAGTCAACAAGGTGGGCTTGCGTTAGGGATTTTTGTTGTGACGCTGGCAGCTGGATGGCTGTTGCGGCGATTTGGGCCACCTATCATTTCAGAAGAAAAGCGATCGACGGGCGCAACGGCCGTTGCCATTGGCAAAATCGTTCTTTTCATTTTACTGGCCCTGTTTGCTCTGTCGCTTCTGGCCAGTATGGGTCAAACGGCTGGGATATGGTTAACCGATCGGCTCAACGCAGCCGCATTTCCCATTGGTCCATTTTCCGTAAACTTTGGCTTTGTGGGCAACTTTTTTAAAGTTGGGGCTGATCTATTGGGGCTGGCCCTGCCCGCGATTACGGCCCTCTTTGGTGGATTTACGGCTATGCTGCTGGGTAGCCGATATGGGCAGGAGGCTGTCCTGCGGCTTAGCGGGGCAACAGCACGCCTAATGACGGCCGTTTTGACCTTTTTAGGCACAGCAGCGCTCACTTTTGGCATTGGGACTGTGCTCAACTGGCTTTACCAGTTCGACAATCCAGCAAACTGGACAACCTTTCCGGCGCTAATATTAGGTGGCCTGGCTGCAGCTGCTTCGTTAATGTTAGACCCGAAACGGCCGTTTAACATCGGTTTAGCTATCTACACGCTATCGCGGGCAATCTTTAACAGCCTGCGCTCCATCGAGCCACTCATCATGGCCATTGTCTTTGTGGTCTGGGTTGGGCTGGGTCCATTTGCCGGGGTGATGGCGCTTACGCTGCACACCATTGCCGCTTTAGGCAAACTGTTCTCCGAGCAAATCGAGGGCATCGATGAAGGCCCTATCGAAGCAATCAATTCAACGGGAGCCAATCGGCTGCAAATGATTGTGTTTGCCGTTATTCCTCAAATCATTCCTCCCTACATCGCCTACACGCTTTATCGCTGGGACATTAACGTCCGCATGTCCACCATCATTGGCTTTGTGGGTGGTGGCGGCATTGGCTTCTTGCTCAGCCAATCAATTCGCCTGCTGCGCTACCGCGAAGCCAGCGTCATGATGTTGGCCATTGCCATCGTTGTTTCGCTGCTGGACTACGTTAGCTCTAGCGTGCGCCGTCGGATTATTTAGCGTAGCCTCCCCATGAAAATAGGTGAAAAATCAAGCTCTAGGCGAAACGTGAATGCTGTTTTTTTCAGCCACACTTTCTCATTCCTGTTCAACCAATAGCACTATGACAAAACCAGATGACCTTACTCAATTAAGGCAGACGGCCTGCGAGACGGCCGTTTCTGCCGGAAAATTAGCCCGTGACCTCTTCAGCAAACCACGCCAAATTCACAGCAAGGGATTCCGCGATCTCGTCACAGATGCGGATTTTGCCGCCCAGCACCTCATCACCAGCGCCATTCAGGCTCAATTCCCCAGTCACGGCTTTCTCACCGAAGAAGAAGACAGCCAATTGCCCCAATCGGGTCCCATCATCTGGATTATTGACCCCATCGATGGCACAACCAACTACAGCCGTCAACTGCCCGAGTTCTGTGTCTCTATCGCCGCCTGCCTGTTCCACAACGGCCGTTATGAACCCGTAGCCGCTGCGATTTATGATCCCATGCGGCAAGAGCTGTTCAGCGCCGCAAGAGGACAAGGGGCAACTTTGCAAGTAGGGGATGCACCGCCCAGCAAGATGCACGTTAGCCAAGTAGATGATGCAGCCGACGCGGTCCTTTGCCTCGACTGGAGCAGCTCGGCCACCAAACGGGCATCTGTTTTGGAGCTACTCAAGCAGCTGGCGCAGCAATCATTTACGGTACGAGCCATCGGCACCGCGGCATTGGCCATGGCCTGGGTGGCTGCCGGGCGGGTGGATTTCTATCTCAACTTGCGCTTGCGGCCCTGGGATGTGGCGGCGGCTCTACTGCTGGTGCAAGAAAGTGGTGGGCACTTCACCACGCTGGAAGCCGAGCCGCTTGTGTGGGATATAGCAGGGATGGCATGCCTGGCAAGCAACGGCCGTCTCCAGCTCAATCTACCCAGCCTTTCGCAATGAGTTACTCAATGATGAAAGACGGCCGTTTCAAGTTACAAAGCTCAGTTGCCATCATTGCCGCTTAGAGTACAATCCCAATCATGCGCTGGCCACCCTACAAACACGTCTTCTTTGATTGCGATTCCACCCTCACCACAATTGAAGGCATTGACGTTTTGGCCGAAACCGTCGGCAAAAAGTGGCGAGTCGAAGTGCTAACCAACGCCGCGATGGACGGCAAGCTCGATTTAGAAGAAGTGTACGCCAAACGACTTCGAGCCGTCCGTCCTACCCACGAACAAATTCAACAAATCCGGGCCGATTACAAACGCCACGTCGTGCCCGACACCCAGGCAGTTATCGCCGCGCTGCAATTTCTGGGCCATCAGGTTTACATCATCAGCGGTGGATTGGCGGAACCCGTAGAGGAATTTGGTGTCTTCTTGGGCGTTCCCCGCCAAAATATTCGTGCCGTGCAGGTCGATTATGATCGTCTGGCGGGTGAATGGTGGTATGCTGAAACAGATTTCCAAAAGGCAAGAAAGGAACGTTACATCGATTATGAGGAAGGTGCGCTGACGGTGAGCAACGGCAAGGCACAAATCGTAAAAGAGCTGCTGGGAACGCAAAACGGCCGTTCCCTCCTCATTGGCGACGGCAGCAGCGATCTACTTGCCAACCACACAGTGGATCTTTTCGTAGGCTTCGGCGGTGTGATTCAACGAGAGCGTGTAAAAGCTGAATCCCCAACCTTCATTCACACACCTAGCCTGGCGCCGCTGCTGCTGCTGGCTGCAGGCCCTGCTGCCATCCGCCAAACCGTCAACACGCCACACGAAGCCGTTTTCCAGAAAGCATTTAACCTAACAAGTACAGGAGCGATTGATTTTAACAATGAGCGACTTAAAAAGAAATTCCAACAAGCATATCAAGCTGTATATCCCCGGGCCGACTGAAGTCCGACCCGAGATTCTAGATGCCCAAACCGAATGGATGGTAGGGCATCGGATGCCCGAATGCATTGAATTGGTTGGCCGAATCCAACCCAAACTACAAAACGTGTTTGCCACCAATCGGCGTATTCTGATTAGCGCCTCATCTGGCACCGGGTTGTGGGAGGCCGCCATCCGTAACTGCGTCGATACAAAAGTGCTGAACTGCGTCAATGGCGCTTTTAGCGACCGCTGGCGCGAAGTTTCTGAGCTAAACGGTAAGGAAAACGACGTGCTGGAAGTCGAATGGGGTCAGCCGATACTGCCAGAAATGGTTGCAGAACGACTGGCTAACGGTGGCTTTGATGCCGTTACCATTGTCCACAACGAAACCAGTGCCGGCGTAGAAAGCCCAATCAAGGAAATTGCCCAGGCCATCCGCAATGCCCCCAACGGCGAGGATATTATGATCCTGGTGGATTCTGTGAGCGGACTTTCCGGGGCACGCCTGATGTTTGACGATTGGGATTTAGACGTTGCGCTGACTTCCAGCCAAAAGGCGTTTGCCTTGCCCGCCGGGCTAGCCTTCTGTGCTGTGTCAGAACGTGCGATGGCCAAAGCAAAAACCGTCAAAAATCGAGGCTACTATTTCGATTTCATTACGCTGGATGCCTCGATGGCCAAAAACCAGACCCCGGCCACGCCAGCCATTTCTCTGCTGTTCGCCCTGGATCGCCAGCTAGACGACATGATGGCTGAGGGCATGGAGGGTCGCTTCGCCCGCCACCTGGCCATGCGTGACATGACGATTGCCTGGGCCAAAAGCCACGGCTTTGAATTGCTTGCCCCCGAAGGCTACGAATCCCCTACCGTCACTTGCATCAGCAATAACCTGGGGATAGATATCCCTGCGCTCAACGCTTTCTTGCGACAGCGCGGCATGATCCTTTCCAATGGCTACGGCAGCCGCCTCAAAAACATTACTTTCCGCATTGCCCACATGGGCGACATGCAGCCCGCGGATATGGAAGAGCTGTTCAGCAATGTCGACGATTTCTTAGCTGAGCACAAGTAATCGTTTTTAGACCATTTAAGCAAGTCGCTCAGCGTATTGGTTACCCTAAACGCGAACTGCGACTTGTTTTCAGGAGAAAAGTTCTTCTTGCATTTCGCTATTCAGTTCTCTTCTGAACTTTTCGCCACTTAGCAGGATGTTTGCCTACGCTTGGGCAAACACCCTGTTATTTTATGTTTACCTATTGACAGGTATAGACGAACTATGCTACGTTTCAACACATAGTTAATTGTCATAATCCTATACTCCAATCAACCTGACTCAAGCGACGAAACAACCTCATGTTGGACCAAACAAGGAAATTCAATGATTCAAGCAGTCATATTTGACGTTGGTGGGGTTTTGCTGCGCACAGAAGATCCCACCCATCGGAAGCAGTGGGAGACGCAATTGGGTCTTGGTCCAGGGGGCGCAGAAGCCCTGGTTTTTAACAGTGAAATGGGTCAAAAAGCGCAGCGTGGTGAAATTAGTGCCTCTGGGCTCTGGCTTTGGATTGGCACCTATTTAAAGTTATCAGCTGAAGAGCTCCACGCTTTTCATGCCGGATTTTGGGCCGGCGATGTGATGGACATGCAGTTGGTAGAGTATATTCGTCGGTTAAAAAGAGGCCACTATCAAACGGCCGTAATCAGTAATTACGCCGATAATCTACGCCCGGAATTAACCCACGCCCACGGTATTATCGATGCATTTGATGAAATCATAATTTCAGCCGAAGAACAGATGATGAAACCTGATGCAGAAATATTCCGGCGTGCTTTAACTCGGCTTGGCCGGGCACCGGCAGAGGCCGTCTTTATTGACGATTTTCTGCACAATGTGGAGGCAGCACAAGAGGTGGGGTTGGCGGCAGTTCATTTTCAGCCAGGTATCGATCTGCCGGCCGAATTAGCACAGTTGGGGGTCGTCTTGGCGTAAACCACATCGCAAGATTTTTATTTCAGGAGGCAATTTTATGGCTGGCACACAACTTTATCAAAACGATCCGCGTTGGGAAAATAGCATCATGGGCAACGGCCGTACCGAAACTATCGGTAAGCTGGGCTGTCTGGTCACCTCTCTGACAATGGTGGGCAACCATTTTGGCGGGAATGAAACCGTTATTTCCTTTAACAATAAGATGAAGCAGCAAGACGGTTTTCAGGGGCCCTGGGTGAAGGCATTTCGCATTTCGTCTGTGTTTGGCAACGTCGTATACCAAAAGCGGATTGAGTGTAATAACCAGGACGCTCCCTTGGCCGACATTGATGCGGCGCTGGCAGCAGGGTCGCTGGCTGTCGTGCGGGTAGATTATTCACCCGCCGCTGGCATTCAAAGCCACTGGGTCGTGTTGCATAAAAAAGATGGCGCTGATTATCAGATGTGGGACCCTTATAACAGTCCAGAGAAACCGCCCACCCTGGTGGGACGTTTTGGTTTTGCTGGGTCGGCCGAAAACATCATTCAGGAAATCATCTTTTTCGGCACCGGTAAGTTGGAAGATGCAAAGCCAGAAAAAACCACCAGCAGCAATAAGCCAGCACCGAAACCATCGACCGACACCAGCGGCTCGGAGGCTGCCACGGCTGAAGACACGGAGAGCTTTATTGTTGCGCCTACAGTTAATGGGCTCACGATGCGAGACCGGCCTCGCATCTCTGGCTCCAACGTGCTGAAATATTTACCGCAAAGCAGCAAACTACTAGTACTGGACGACGTTGCCAAGGCCAGAACCAAAGTTGGCTTGCGCAACAATTGGTTCCGGGTACGGGATGTAGAAGGAAATGAAGGTTACGTGGCTGCGTGGTACGTCACGGCCGTTTCTGACCCCGGGTTAGGGAGCCATAAAACCAGTCAGTCTAATAAACCGTCTGCTACCACTAAGCTTGTGGTAAAGACGAGTGGCAACAACGTTTCGCTGCGCACCGAACCGCGCATTGCCAGCAGTACACTCATCACTTACCTGCCCTTTGGCACCGAACTGCTGGTCATTGAGGGCGCCGATGCGGCCAGCAAGATTGGGCAAAAAAACCAGTGGCTCAATGTACAAACCGTGACGGGGCGCAAAGGATATGTGGCAGCCTGGTATGTCCAGAAAATGGCGTAAGCGTCGCCACAAAGACCGCAACCTTGTGCAGGTAGTCTGATGTCAAATTTAGAAAATCAGGTCAAACAGTATCGCTGGGGATTGGTCGCTTCTGGCTTCTTAAATATCGTATTAATTGCCGTGTTGCTAATTTCCAGAGGTGGCAATAGGGAAACGGCCGTTCCACCCGACAGCACCCCAATTAGCGATGAAGTCGCGGCGCAACCCGCCACCAGCAACGCACCACCCACCGCTACCGCCACGGCCATACCGCCCACAGCCACGGCAGCTGAAGATCCGACTCCAACTGCCACGGCCGCATTTACCGAGACCCCACTGCCCACTGTGGAGCCAACGGCCGTTCCTACCATGCTTCCCACGCCAACCGCGACAGCCACCCTACTGCCAACGCCCACTGTGAGGCCAACGGCCGTTCCCGGCCCAGACTGGCTGCGCTACTATAACCTCTTCCGCAGCCAATCGGGCTTGCCGCAGCTGTCTGAAAATGTGGCCTGGTCTGCGGGCAGCGCGGCTCACAGCCAGTACATGATGACCAACAGTGTGACCGCGCACACGCAAGATCCGAACAAACCGGGCTACTCCGCCGCGGGCAACGAGGCGGGCCAAAACGGCAACATTGCCGTTAGCGGATGGGACGGGGCCTCTGAATTATGGGCGATCGATTATTGGATGTCGGCCGCTTTCCACGCCGTGCCAATGCTCAATCCCCATCTTAGCCAAACAGGCTTCGGCGTTTTCCGTGACAGCAGCAACAGCTTCAAGATGACGGCCACGTTTGACGTTTCCAGCCGTCGAGATTTGGCCGAACTGCCCGCAAACATCACGTTTCCCCTCACGTATCCACAAGATGGTGGAGAAATATGGGTGCTTAGCTACACGCTACCTGAATTCCCTAACCCGCTGACGGCCTGCCCGCGCCTGCAAAAACCCACTGGGGCACCTATTGTGCTGCAAATTGGGGATGGTGATCAAATTCCCAGCGTGAGCCAAACCTCGCTCACCAATAGCGAGGGGACAGCCCTAACCCACTGTGTGATCGACGAGACACGCTACGTGAACAGCAGCGCTTATCAGCAGCAGCAGGGTCGCTCCATTTTGGACAAACAAGATGCGATTGTGCTAATTCCGGCGCAGCCGTATGTGGTTGGGGAAAGTTATACGGTTAGCGTGACGGTTAATGGGGAAACGGTTGAATGGTCATTTACGGCCGTTTCGCCTCCCAGAGATTATTAAAAGAGATGCCCTGTGATTTTTTGGATTAGGACTATCCAGAATAAAGCTTGGTAACCCGCCGGAACGCTCCTGTCGTTCACGGTAAATCCAGGACTCTATTCTTCCAGGGCATCCATCACATTTGCCACCAAATCATACCGACCAAACGCTGGCATGAAGTAGACGCCC
Source organism: uncultured Anaerolineae bacterium (assembly GCA_965368765.1). Lineage (GTDB taxonomy): Bacteria > Chloroflexota > Anaerolineae > Promineifilales > Promineifilaceae > Leptofilum. The sequence goes on from CBDUOF010000026.1 coordinate 13,327, forward strand.
TGGGTAAACGGCCGTAATTCTGCCAAAATCTCTTGGGCAATGGCAACGCCTTCCTGCTGCGGACTGCTGGCCCGCGCCATGCGCTGCCGCAGCGGCTCCGGTATAGACATCCCAGGCACTTCGTGATGCAAAAATTCGGCGTTACGGCCGTTGTACAAGGGCTTCACACCCACAATCAACGGCATGATCTTTTCTTCATAAGTTGTTTCATAAACATCGATAAACTGTCTGGCAGCTCCCGGATCAAACACTGGCTGCGTCACGGCAAAATCGGCACCGTTGCGAACTTTGCGCCGCAGCAGCTTCATCTCCCGAGCCGGATCTGTTGGCGTCAGGTTGAGGGCGCAGCCTACCATGAAGTTTGTTGGCTGGTCGATAGAGTTGCCCGCCTTGTCTAACCCGCTGTTAAACTGCTGCTTAATCAAGTAAATCAAACCTGTCGGCACAATATCATATCCATCCATTGCCTCTGGATAGTCGCCAATTTTGGTGGGATCACCCATCGTCACAAACAAATTGCGGATGCCCATTGCGTAGGCTGCCAGTAAATCGCCCTGAATGCGCAATAAGTTGCGTCCTCGGGTGGGGAAATGGAGCACCGTCTCCAATCCAACCGACTTTTGCACCAGATGGGCGGCAGCCCAGGCACTCATCCGCATACGAGCCAGCGGACTGTCGGCCAAATTGAGCAGATTGGCACCAGCCTCTTTGAGCATGTGTGCCCCTTCAACCAGTCGCTGAATGGCAATCCCCTTGGGTGGACTCATCTCGACGGTCACCACGAAACGGCCGTTTACCAGGTTTTGGGCCAGCTGCGTTGGCGGATCCAATACGGCCGTTGTCTGCTCAGCCCGCGTCACGATTTGAACATCTGGCAAAGGTATCGGGGAATGGCTGGGATGATCCAGCGCCTGACGCATGGCAGCAATGTGACGTTCGTCGGTGCCACAGCAGCCCCCCACCAACACGGCCCCTGCTTCCACTAGCGCATGGGCATACTGACTAAAATAGTCAGGCGTGGCTGGATAGAGCACCCGTCCCCGTTCGGTTTGTTCGGGCCATCCAGCATTGGGGGCGGCAGCCAGCAACTTATCCGGAACTATCTGACGCATCATCAATAACAGGCGCAGCACCTGGGCCGGACCGCCACTGCAATTAACGCCAATTGCATCTACATCAAGCGCTGCCAGCCGCTGCGCCACCACGTTAGGGGTATGCCCCAACAAAGTACGATCGTCGCGGGTAAACGTCATCTGGCACACGATGGGCAGTTCTGGCGCCAGCTCACGCGCCACGGCAACGGCCGTTTCCATCTCATACAAGTCTGACATGGTTTCCAGTACGAGCAGATCGATTCCGCCCGGAACGGCTGTTGTCAGCGCTTCTATTTGTTCCCGAAAGGCATCCGCGGCTTCTGCCAAAGAAACCCGCCCGAGCGGTGCCAGACGCACCCCTAACGGCCCTACAGAACCAGCCAACCACACTTCGCGAAAGGCGCTGTCAATCACCCGCCGGGCAATATTTACGGCCGCATGATTAATCTCGCGCACCTGCAATTGCAATCCATACTCAGCCAGCTTGTATCGATTCGCCCCAAAACTGTTTGTCTCAATGATATCAGCACCGGCATCTATGTAAGCACGATGAATATCAGCCACAACAGCCGGCTGGCTCAGGTTAATGCCGTCAAAGCTAATATCCATACCAATGCCCCGGCTATGCAGCAAGGTACCCATCGCCCCATCAAACAAAAACGGCCGCTTGCGCAGCCGCTCTGCAAAGATTGTTCTGTTCATCCTAATCCTTACTCATTAAATGCATCCTGCAAAACAAAATCATCTAACTCAAAGCTGCTCAAATTAATTATCGTAGAACAGACTTTGAATGAGTGGCGCTGCCTTGTCATTGTCTAATATCAGCACCTGTGCCCCCGTTTCAGTTCGGTAGCTGGACACATAGTCATAATCCAGCACCTCATTATAGATATTTTCTGAATCGAGGCTATTGGCCACCGTAGCCAGACGAATCATTTGCTCCAGGCTCAGGTCAGTGCGAACGCCATTTTCGACCTGTTGATACAGCGTGCCAGCCTGGGCAATCATGCCAGTAAAGCCAAGGGCAGCTACTTTTTGACGTACGGCCAACAGCACCTGCTGCTGCCGAGACGCCCGGCCAAAATCGTTGTCCACATGTCGGGTGCGGGCATATTTCAAGGCCGTTGCACCATCAAAGTGGTTCAATCCAGCCGGGATAAAAAGGGGGTCAAATCCGTAGTTCATATCGGGGAAAGTGGGATCATTGATGTTGAACGGCACGTTCACGTCGATACCACCCAGCGCATTTACCCCGTTAATAACAGCACTAAAATCGACCAGAATGTAATGGCTAATTGGTACGCCCAGGTTATATTCTACCGTTTGCATGGCTAATGCAGCCCCACCAAGCGGATTGTTGTCTGCCGAGCCATAGACAAATGCCGTGTTGATCCGGTCGCGACCCCGGCCAGGGATGAGGACGTATAAATCGCGTGGTATAGACAAAATGGATGCAGATTCAGTGACGGGATCGAGTGAAACCAACATCATGGTGTCCGTGCGAGAGATAAATGCCTCACCGGGACGGCGGTCAATGCCCATTAGCAGAATGTTCACCCGTTCGGTGCCTTCCCACGGCTCGCTCGTCGGAATGAGTGTGGGTGTCGGCTGACCCGGTGGCAAGGTTGGCACATCGGACGGGGCGTTCTGCTCCAACGATAAATCAACGCCAGCAACAGCGGCAACGGATTGCTCTAGCGGGTTCAACGGCCGATTCAGCATCACTTGAAAGGTAAAGTAGGCGAAGATGACAACGGCGATGCCGGAAAATATGAAGGCGATGGAAAGCAAATAAGTCAGCCAGCTAGGTAAGACAGGTTGTCTGGTTCTCAATACAAAATCTCCTAAATCGGTTGAGGGCACTGAGAAAAATAGCCATTCCACTTTCCTCCTTAACTATTGTGCTCTCCGCAGCAAATCTTCGAGTCATGCCAAAGCAGACTCAACAAACAGGCTGCATTATACACGGAAACGGCCTTATCACTGGATGAATTCGTGGTGATTTCCCTACGCTTGGCCTTGCACGAGAACGTTAATAAAAAAGATAATTATGATAAAAACCATTGACTTACGGCCGTTTTGCGATAGATTTGCGTTACCTTTATTCTACTGTTCGAGAGAAACCTGATGATCCCACAAATTGTTGACAAATTCGGCCGTCCCGTGCGTGACTTACGCATTTCTGTCATTGATAAATGCAACTTCCGCTGTCCCTACTGCATGCCTGCAGAAATCTTTGGCGCAGATTATAATTTCCTTACCAATGATCAGCTGCTGAGCGATGACGAAATTGTGCGGCTGGCTACGTTGTTTGCTCAGCTTGGCGTTAGCAAATTTCGCCTTACCGGCGGTGAGCCCTTAATCCGGCCCCACTTAGCTGCGCTGGTCAAGCGATTGGCCCAGATCCCCGGTATTGAAGATTTGGCGCTGACAACCAACGGTTATTTTCTGGCTGAGCAGGCCCAGGCGCTTAAAGAGGCGGGCCTTCACCGGCTGACCATCAGTTTAGATTCGCTAGACAATGATGTGTTTCAGGTGCTAAACGGCCGTCGCTCAACCGTGGATCGTGTCTTGGCCAGCCTCACCGCAGCCGAAGCTGTGGGCTTCCAGAAAATGAAGATCAACTGCGTCGTCAAGAGAGGCGTTAATGATCACACCATCGTCGATCTGGCACGCCATTTCAAAGGCAGCGGACACATTGTGCGCTACATCGAATACATGGATGTGGGCAACCTTAATGGCTGGAAGCTGGATGATGTGGTCACCTCTGAACAAATCCTGGCGTTGATTGATGCTGACATGCCCCTGGAACCTGTGCCACCCAACTATAAAGGGGAAGTGGCCAACCGCTACCGCTATCTGGACGGTGATGGGGAAATTGGCGTAATCGCCTCGGTAACAAAACCGTTTTGCGGCAACTGCACCCGTGCCCGCCTTTCCAGCGCAGGAGAGTATTACACCTGCCTTTTTGCCCATAATGGCACCGATCTACGGGCCCCGCTACGCAACGGCGCCAGTGACGAAGAAATGCTGCAGCTCATTGGCGGCGTGTGGCAGCAACGCACCGACCGCTACTCTGAACTGCGAACCTCCTTCACGCAGCTCCCCGCCAAAGGTGCAGAGATGTACCGCTTGGGTGGTTAATCCACATCAAGTCGGTGACATTTTTTACAAAGGCATTCCCTCCCTTTAATTAAGTTGCGGTGTTAGAAAGAGTCTGTAGCCGCGCCCATGCACCGTAAAGAGATAACGGGGTGTGCGCGCGTCTGGCTCCATTTTGCGCCTCAGGCGGCTAACGGCCGTATGCATTCGATTCAATTGATCAACATCTGAATCTGTTGGCTCATCCAAACCATCCTGGAGGATGTCATCATATTGGCAAAGCTGGCCCGGGTTCTGGTACAGGTAGCGCAAAATCTTGAACTCCTGACTGGTTAACTCAACCGGCTGTGCTTCTACCCAAACATTCTTATTACGATGATCCAGCCAGATGCCATTGCTGGCTTCATCTGGTACGGCATCGCTTTGGTTAGATTGCCACTGCTCGGCCAGCATCGCCGCATTGAGCAAGGCATGAACATAAGCAGCCACCTTGTGACTCGTATAAAACGTTTCCGGGTTGAAGGTAGCGATTCTGGCAATGGCACAATAAAACATTGCTTGCTGGTAGGCATCCCAATCACAGCCGGCCAAGTTTGCCGCATTTTGGCGCACTTTTTCAATCACCCAAACGGCGTTGATCGCCTCTGCTTCCAGATGATCGAGGTTGATGTCGTCGTGTAAATTATCCATCTGATTGAGCTTAATCTCAATCGCCAGACGCTGGCTAAAGGCGCGGTGGTCAAACAGGTCGAACTTAACGGCCGTTTCCAGCGAAACGAAATCTATGAGCAGGGGGGCACGGCTTACCTGAGCAAAATCTATCAACCAGGCGTGGTTTTGCTCATCTACCAGCACAGTGTCGCCATTAACACGGCCGTGCGTCACGCCCCACTGTGCCCGCTGCGCCTGGGGCACACGATTCTGGGCAAAAAAGGTCACAGGATTGGGAAACCGATACTGCTGGTCATCATTTTTCAGGCGAAAAGAAAGCTGTTGACTATCTACTTCCAGTTCCAGCAAGTTGGCGGCCAGGGCACGCTCGGCCAGTGGCGGCAGCAGCCGCTGCAGCTGATTCATCGACGGAATCAGCTCATCCAGCCGAAGCCATTGATGGTAAAACGCATGCAAATCCGACTGTTTGTTTTGTTCTCGACCCGTTTCATACCAGCCGCCCAAGTTGGTTTGGTACAAATGATCAATGGCTGGCAGCAAGTTTTCAATGGCTCGCTTGCGGAAAATATGGCGAATTGTGGCCGTCGCCTCCAGGTCACTGCCCATAAATGTGTAGGCTGTAGCGCCAAAATTGGCTGTAGCGGCAGTGTTGAGCCGTCCCAAATTCTTTATGCTCAATCGATCTGGGATACGATTTTGATAGCGTTGATTTTCGGCCAGAACGGCCGTTTGGCTGCCACAGGAAACAATATAGCGCGTTTCCATGCCGGATGAATTAAAGGCAAAAACCGGGAGCATGATACGGCCGTTGTGCTGTGTAATCACCTGCCCAATCGTAATTTGGGTAAATTCTCGAAACAGCTTGCGAAATAAATCTTCAAATTCTGCGGATCGATTGGTCAGCTGACTGTCCGGCAGGTCTGGCGTCAGGCAGTTTACCAACTGCAAAAATGTGTTGTGCCGCTGCCAATGAATGCCCAGTTCCCAATTGATTGTCACAAATTGCTCCAGGATCCTTTGCACAATATCTACCAGCTGTTCTGGTTCAGTATCTCGCTTATCCAAAAATTCTACCGCGGGCTGGTGTCCCTGTATATCTTGTTTGAGCAATTCTACAACGTCTTGATAGGCCGGAAATTTGGTTAATATGATTTTGGGGATCAGGCGAGATGTTTGCTTTGCGACCATAAGACCGCTTTTATCTTTCTCGTCATTGTCCCGCTCCATTCGCAAATCCAATATCGCCAAATGCACGCGCTCGTTTCTCAAGATAGCAACGGCATCTTCGGGATTTGTCGCTTGCAAAACACCAAAACCGGCTGCTTCCAGCACGGCGCGGCCCGTGCGTAAAAAGATGGAATCATTATCAGCTACCAATATTTGAAACTTCGGAACTTTATTCACGACAAAACCTCCTCTGGTTCAATCCATACCCACCCAGGTGACAATTACGATCTGACCACCAGGCCTGCCAACGGGTGAAAGCGTCGCAACGCGGCCAGTGCGGTTGGTCAGGGCGGACGCTGTAAAATAGATCGACAGCGAGCGAGCAGCATGGCATCTTCAATTGAGCGGCTCATATAATCTGAGGCGCCCGCATGCAGGACGGCACGTGCCCGACGCCAGGTTGGCGAGCTGGTTAGCACCACTATGGGTACGTCTGGGAAACGGCCGTGTAGCCAGCTTATCCGCCCAGACAAGCCCATCTGCAACCCGCTGGCATCTACCAGTATCAAATCACAATGTTCCGCCGGGTTCTCTTCTAACTCAGCTTCATTGCACGTTTTAGGTTCACCCAATGTCCCTAATATTTCTGCGAGATGTTTTAACCAGGGTGAATGACCGTTATTACTCACAATTCCAATTGTTTTGTTGTTCACATTTATGTCCCCTGTTCTGATAACGGTGTCAACCCTATCAATAATCTCCATAAATGATTGTTCTGACTATGATTAAACTTGATGCTGATAGTAAATGGGTAGGCAGAGTACCATCTGGGTACCCTCGGGCGTTGACGCTTTGACGTAAATGTCTCCACCGTAGGTCTGCAAGATTGCCTGCACCATCAATAAACCGCGCCCCAGGTTGCCTTCACGGGGTTCATGTAGTTCTGCTGCCTGAAAGAGTTCTGGCAGCAATTCAGCCGGAATGCCTTTACCTGTATCTTGAATAATAATTTCGAGCTTGTCGTTGGCAACGGCCGTTTCAATTCTTATCTGTTTCACGGGGCTTTCCTCCATCGCCTCGATTCCGTTATCAATGACCAAATCTAAGGCCAACCGCAGCCATTCTGCACTCACCCATACTGTTACCTGTTCACTTTGGCTCAAGGCCAGGGTAGGCTCCGCCAGCTGTGCATATTTATCATCCTCCCAAAGCTGATCCAGACGCTCCTGAATCAACTCATTTACCGAGATAGCCGCTGCACCCTGTTCAGATCGCAGCGGCGGGGTAATTGGGTGGTTAAATATCTTTTTGGCCGACTCCAGAATTAGGCCAAGATCATCGGCCACCGTCTTAGACACAGCGCCTTCTTCTGCCAGCGCCGCAATCTGAGGCAGTACACCTGCAACCAGGTTGCGAATATTAACGGCATCCCCTTCAATGCTATGTCGCCAGGCATTGCTCGCCATGCCCATCCAGGCCAGCGCCGTACGTGCGCCCACCAACCCTTTGGTTTTTTTCAGCTCCTCGTATTGATTTGCTTTGGCAATGGCCATCCCGGCCTGATTGGCCAATGTTTCTAACAGCGTGACCTGATGATCAAAAAAGCGTCGGGGCTCCATGCTGTGCACGTGAAGCACTGCAATCACTTTGCCTTCATCCTGCACCGGCACACCAATCAAGGAGCGTCGATTTTTCTCAATGACCATCGGGTTAATGTTTTCATCAATTAAGGAATCATAAACAATGAATGGCTTACGCTGTTCGATGACATAGCGGGTAAAGCCTCCCTGCACGCGAGCCGTTGTGTTGTATAGCTCTGGTTTTTTGCCGGGGCCAGCAGATGTATAGGCGGGGAAGTAGCGCTCCTGATCTTCATCCCAAAATAAAATGCTGCCGCTGGTTGTGTGCGTCAGCTCCATGGCCGAGTCGAGAATAATGTGCAATATTTCGTCTAAGTTCAGCGTGCTAGCTAATGAAACGCCCATCCGCTGTAAAGTACGGGCTTCCTGGTAGGCTTCAGCATTCTGAATTGCAATTGCTGCCTGTGCAGCTAGCGAAACCAATGTTGATTGGTCCTGCATACTAAAAGCGTTGACTTCAGGATGCTCAATGTTGAGCACACCAATCGTGTTGCCATCAACAACAATGGGCACGACCAGTTCAGAGCGACTTGCACCATCATAAAAAAGATAGTCCGGATCGTCCTGAACATCGGCGACCATTTGCGGCTGACCTGTCTTGAAAGTGCGGGCCGTAATTCCTACCGGGGAACCGGTTTCCAGGGTGGCTGGCTCCAGAGGGATGCCTTGTATGTTATTTTGTAGGGCCGCCAATTCTTTGGGTGGATAGGCAGCAACAAATTGCAGCTGACTGCCTTTCTGCATCAATATGCAACTAAAGCGCGCTTTACGGCCGTTTGCCTCCGTCAATTCCCACGCTTTTTGCACAATGGTTGCCAGCGTGCTCTCAATGTCCAGCGAACTAATCACGGCTTGCCCTGCTTCATACAGCACCCGCAAGGCAGAGGTTTGCGCCTGAGCCTGAGCATACAAACGTGCATTCTCAATGGCATTGGCTAACTGATTGGCCATCGTTTGCAGGGCTCGAACATCCTCATCTTCCAGCTGCAGGGCATCGGTGCTTTGCACATCCAGCACGCCAATTACTTCACCATGCACTCTCAAGGGAAAGGCGAGTTCGGCCTGCGTCTCTGGCAGTTCAGGGTTGGGCCAGAAGCGCTGGTCTTTTTTTACATCGGCGACCAAAATATATTCGCCGCGCTGAACGGCCGTTGCTACCAGGCTCTGCGACTGAACCGGTAATTTGAAGCCGCTTTCTATTAATTTACGGCCGTTAGCGGAAGATGTCGTCCGCATGACGGCAAACTCGCCCGTCTCATCCAGTAAAAAGACAGCCACATGGTAGGCATGAATGCGCTCCGAAATAATATGAACCACATCATCCAATAGCTGTACTTCATCCAGCAAACTATTGGCATAGCTAGCTACGGTGGCCGCGGCATCCAGTAGTTCCGCATGGCGCACCACTTTATGGTACAGACGCGCATTTTGAATCGCAATTGCCGCCTGGGCGGTCAGCGCCTCCAATGCGCGGGTATTTTCTTCATCAAAGGCGTCAAATTCGGAGTGGTCTACGACTATAACACCGACGACCTCTTGCTCCAGAATAATGGGAACAATGAGTTCAGATCGCGTCGTTTCACGGGCAGAAAAGTAGTCTGGGTCTTCTGTCACGTTTTGTACAAGCTCGGAGTGACCCGACTCAAAAACGCGCCACAAAATACCATTGTGAGCAACTTTGTCCGGGTCGCGGGCCAATCTGTTCCCGCCAACGGCCCGTTGAGTACGGTGCAGCTCTTCTGGCGGGTAGGCCGCCACCAGGCGGGCCGTATGCTGACTTTCTCGCAACCAAATTGTAGCGTACGTAATCTGCCGATCAGGGAAGCCCATCAGCTGCCACGCTTGCTCAGCAATATGGTTCAGGACGCCGTCCAAGTTTAAGGTAGAGTTCACTGCCTGCCCCGCCGCATAAATTGCTTTTAACACGGCCGTTCGCTGGGCACGGCGCTCAAACAACTGGGCATTATAAATAGCAACGGCAGCTTGATTGGCAAAAAGCTCGATATGCTCTAACTCCTCTTCGGTAAAATGGCGCATTTGGCGATGATAGATGCACATCACCCCCACCCTGGCAATACCCACGCTTAGCCGAACCGCTACGTAGGAAGCTACTTCTTCCCCAGCCATAAAGTTGCTATGAGAAAGCAGCTGATCTTCAGAAGCATCATCGGCAATTTGCATCTTTGGGGCATGGTTGAGCATGTACATAACTGGGGAATCAGCTGCTGGTGGCTGGTAAAACGGCCGTTCATCCCAAATACCGTACATCGTTGGCGGCAGCAACACCTTCTTCTTTTCCTGATCATAGACATGAAGCGTTACCGCGTCACAATTCAATGCATCATACGTCCCAATCACCACCGAATTCAGCGTATCCTCAAGTTTGGCCAACGTCGTTACATTGGCCACAATGCTAGAAACCTGGCGTGCCTTGCTCAGACGGCTCACAAGCCGGGCATTGCGCAGCGCCAGGGCGGCATGATTCGCGAACGCTGTGGCAATCTCCTGCTCTTCTGCGGAAAAAGCATGCAGTCTGTTGTAGTTAACATAAAGCACACCAAACCTTTCCTCACCAACCCGCAAGCCAATCCCCTGGAAGCTTTTGACCTGCGTGTCCTGCAGCAGCCCGTAGGTCGTTTCGCCAATAAAATTATATTTTTCTAAATCATCGACATCACGCACGCCAATCCAGCCCAACTCCATGGCAGTTTCGGCCGTTCCCCCCTGCCTCGGCCCAGCCTTGATATGTTTTTGCCAGGCATGCGGGGGAATGCCGGAATGAATCGAGTTCTCCAGATCAAACTTCAGTCGCGCATTGTCGTATGAGTAAATAACGGCTGAGTCGGCCTGCAAAACCTGTCGTGCACCCAGCACAATTTGTTCTAGCACCGCTTGCAAATCCGCTGCACCCGCCAGCGCCTCCACCGCCTGGCGCAAATGCTCCAGTTCTTTCAGGCGACGAGCGTTTTCATAGGCGATGGCGGCTTGATTTACATAAAGCTGCAATGCCTCTACTTCTGAGGGGGCAAAGCGATGTGGCTTTGAAAAATAGATCCACATCACGCCAATGCGCAGCCGATTAACGGAAACGGGCAAGCCCACTGCCGCCCGGATACCCCGCTGGAAAAATGAGGGGTTGGCTCGCTCTGTTTCTTTTTCAAAATCTTCTACGATTTGGGGGTCGCCACTGCGCATCACCCTCATGGAAAGGCCGTTGGTCCGAATGGCGCTGTTCACGTCGACATCGTCGGAATCAGACAAAATCAGATCCGTTACGCTGCTCGTTTCCATGTCGATTAGAACGAGACGTGCCCCGCCAGCGTGGGCTGTCTTTTGTGCCTGGCGCACGATATCGTGCCAGACCAGTTCAGGATCTGTGGAAAGGACGAGGGCATTGCTGGCACTATAATAAGAGCGAAGCCGGTTCCGGGAAACGTCCGCTTCCTGCAGTAAACGATTCTTCTCAATTCCCATGGCCGCCGTGTTCGCAAATGTGAGCAGCCGCTCTTCGTCCTCTCGGCTAATTGGGCTATTGGTAAATTTATTGTCGGCGACCAACAAGCCAATCGCCTGGCCGCCAGCAAGAAGGGGAACAATTACCAATGGCCAATTGGGCTGAAACAGCTCAACA
>CBDUOF010000027.1:0-24166 GCA_965368765.1 uncultured Anaerolineae bacterium
CCCAAATCGTAGACGGCAATCAATTCATCGGTGCTGCTGCCCAAACCATAGGCCAGGGACGAAGCCGTTGGTTCATTCGCGATACGCAACACTTCCAAACCAGCAATCTTCCCGGCATCTTTGGTCGCTTGGCGCTGGCTGTCATTAAAGTATGCAGGAACTGTGATGACTGCCTGAGTGACCGGCTGTCCTAAATAAGCTTCGGCATCTGCTTTAATTTTTTGCAGAATCATGGCAGAAACTTCGGGGGGAGAGTATTCACGTTCATTCATGACGACGCGTACGTCACCATTCGGGGCCTTGCGAACTTCGTAAGGCGCATATTTTAATGCCTTGTTAACGACCGGATCATCGAATTTTCGACCCATGAAGCGTTTTACAGAGAAGACCGTATTCAATGGATTCACAACGGCCTGGCGCTTGGCAACCTGCCCGACAAGTCGCTCACCGGTTTTTGTATTTATAGCGACAATAGAGGGAAATGTACGTCCGCCTTCTGCGCTGGAGATAACGACTGGTTCGCCCCCTTCCATCACGGCAGCGACGGAGTTGGTGGTTCCTAAATCAATTCCAATTATTTTGCCCATTTTATTATTCCTTGTTATGTAAGTTTATGCGGCAACAACAACGAGGGACGGCCGTATCACACGATCCCCAATTTTGTACCCGGTTTGTAATACGCGACACACGGACCCACTTTCAAATTCATCCATCGGTTCCTGCGTGATGGCCTCATGCAAATTAGGATCAAACGGCTCCCCAACTGCTTCAATTGGCGTCACATTAAAGCTGTCCAACGTGGACATAAGCTTGCGCTGTACCAGATGTATCCCCTCTAGCCAGCTATTTTCGCTGATCTCAGCAGGTAGATTTTCCATTGCCCGCTCAAAATCATCAACGATAGGAAGCAGTTTGGTCATCACGTTGGCGGTAGCATTACTATATGCGTCTAGCCGCTGCTTCTCCATCCGCTTACGCGCGTTGGCAAACTCCGCCTGACCGCGCATCCAGCGATCTTTATAATCCTCGGCTTCAGCTTGTGCAGCCGCTAGCTGTTCCTCCACCGTCAAAGGCTCAGCAGCCTCAGCAATGGCCTCATTGCCATCCACTGCAGCTTCAGAGCTATTTTCACTATCCTGGAGATCTTCAATTATGGTCTCTTCACTCACTGAAACTTACCTCATTTTTATCGGATTCTTTTTGATCCGGGCTCTCTAAATAATAGTCGTACACAAAACTGCTCATCAGGTTAGCCACATATTGCACAGCGGCAACGTTACGGCCGTATGACATTCGAGTCGGCCCAATAACTGCCACCGTACCGCTAAACTGATCAATTACGCCGTACCGTGACAAAATAATTGAGCAATCTTTCAGCTCTTCCCAGCGGCCTTCACCGCCAATAACCACCTGGACGCCACTTTGCGTTGTTTGCGTTTCGGCCAACACATTTGCCAAAAGTGTTCGCTCTTCTAACACTCGTACGGCCTGCCGCGTTCCAACGTCGTCCACAATATTCATCAAGCCATCCCGGTAAATATCGGTAATGGATCGGTTATCGGAACGGCGCAAAACGTCCAGCGTTAACTTGACGACATCTGCTTCCAGTTCATCGAGCTGGCCTACACGGGCCATTGCTTCATCGTAATTAGCATCGGCCAACAGCACGTTCATTCGATCAGCCGCCAGGCTCAACCGCGCCTGCGAGAGCGGCTCGGCTAAGGTCAACATCTGCTGCTTCACCTCGCCACCGTACAGCACCAAAATCATCAGCACCAGGCGACCTTGAGTGGAAATGAGCTGCATATGTTTAAAACGGTTAGAACGAGGGCGTGGTGCCGTAACAAAACTGGCACTAAGCGATGTACGCGCCAAAATTGCTGCGGCCAACCGCATCCACTGATCAAGATCGAGTCTTGCTTGATGGAATTGATGCCGAATCATTTGGCGTTCGTGTACCGGCAACCGAAACTCGCCCAACAATTTTTGCACGAAATAACGATAGCCAACTTCTGTAGGAATGCGCCCGGCAGATGTATGCAACTGCACCAGAAAGCCCATCTCATCCAACAAAGCCAGCTCATTCCGCACCGTTGCCGAACTCACATCCAAATCATACTGGTTCACCAGGGTTTTAGAACCTACCGGCTGACCAGAAGAAATGTAGTTACGGACTACCAATCCTAATATTTTTTCTTGTCTATCCGTTAGTGATTCAGACATGATGTGCTTTGACGGACAATGAGACTAGTGCTGCACGCTGCAATCCCTAGTCTCATTTTTACTGTTTTATATTTTTAGCACTCACGCTTATAGAGTGCTAAATGGGTTCTATAAATATCATAACATGCCGCCAAACAAGCGTCAAATAAGAACAACGTTAGATCAGATGTTTATTCCTCTCTGGACCGTGGCGATTCGTACCCGTCTGGGTTTCTAGATTGCCATCGCCAGGCATCAGCACATATCTCAGCCAGGCCGCGCGTAGCCGCCCAGCCTAATTCTTTCTTCGCTTTGGTTGGGTCTGCATAACAAGCGGCAATGTCCCCAAAGCGACGGGCAACTACTTTGTAGGGAATCGGAACGCCGGCAGCTTTTTCGAAGGCTGCCACGAGCTGCAAAACGGTATAACCTTTGCCAGTTCCAAGGTTGTAAGTGACCAGTCCAGGGCTCTCGGCCAGCTTGTTTAAGGCTTTTAGATGGCCCTGGGCCAGATCAACCACATGAATATAGTCCCTGACCCCAGTTCCGTCGCAGGTGGGATAGTCATTGCCAAAAATCTGAAGCTCGCTTAATTTACCTGCAGCAACTTGGGCAATATAAGGCAGCAGATTGTTGGGGATGCCACGGGGATCTTCTCCAATTTGCCCACTTGGATGCGCCCCAACCGGGTTAAAGTAGCGCAACCGCCCGATGTTCCAGCTTGGGTCGGCCGTATGGAGATCTTGCAATATTGCTTCGATCATCCATTTGGAACGGCCGTACGGATTGGTTGCTCCACCTACGGGAAACGCTTCGGTAATGGGCACGGCATGCGGGTCGCCATAGACAGTGGCAGAGGAACTAAACACGAGATTTTTGACCCCATGTTTTTGCATCGCGTCACATAAGTTCAAGGTGCCAGTGACATTATTTTGATAATACGATAACGGCAAGGCGTGTGACTCGCCTACCGCTTTGAGCCCCGCAAAATGAATCACCGCTTCTATTGGCGTATCCCTAAAGAGAGCATTCAAAGCACGCTTGTTGAGCAAATCAATCTGATGAAAGTCCAGCGATTTGCCCGCTAACGTTTGCACACGAACCAATGATTCCATCCTGCTGTTGCTGAGGTTATCAACTACCACAACGTGATAGCCGGCCTGCAGGAGTTCAAGACAGGTATGACTGCCAATATAGCCAGCGCCGCCGGTTACTAAGATTCGCTTTAGCATGATCTATCTCACAAAGTGCAAAAGGGTACCTAGACGGCCGTTTACGCCACACCCTGTCCAAAACAAGAGGGCAAACGCACAGTTATCTAAGTACCGTCTCTGATGGTTTAATCTTGGGAAGAAAGCGTGGCTGAGTCAGACGGCCGTATTTCCTGAAGCAATTCCGGCAGCGGCTCTTTGCGGCTCTTACGTTCGACAATCTGCCACATCGTGCGCAAAATAATCTTCAAGTCTAACAAAATTGACCAATTTTCCATATACCATAAGTCATATTTTGTTCGTTCAGCGATCGACGTGTCACCCCGCAATCCGTTGACCTGTGCCCAACCAGTCATTCCGCCTTTTTCCTGATGCCGATCCATGTAACGGGGAACCGTTTGCCGAAACTCCTCAACATAGTGCGCTTGCTCAGGACGTGGCCCCACCAGGCTCATTTCGCCCAGCAACACGTTGATCAGATTCGGCAGTTCATCTGCCTCGATCTTGCGGATAAACTTGCCCAATCGCGTTTGCCGAGGATCGTTATCGGTGGTCCAGCCTGGCCCTCCCCGCTCTGCATCTCGCCGCATGGAGCGAAACTTTAGCATACGAAACGGCTTGGCATCCAGCCCCATTCGCTCCTGCACAAAGAAGACCGGACCCGGCGACTCAAATTTGATGGCGATGGAAATTAACAGCATCAACGGTGAGAGGAACACCAGTCCAACGGCCGCGCCTATCATATCCATCAATCGTTTGAAAATGAGCAGATAACCTCGCAGGGCATAATCTCGCACAGAGAGCAGCGGCAAACCACCCAACTCATCAATGCTGGCCTGCGACGTTACAAATTGGAAAACGTCGGGGAATATCTTAATGGAAACGCGGCCTCGTTCACAGTAAGAAATAACACGAACGGTTTCACGATGTCCTTTTTCCGGCATAGCAATAATTACTTCGTCAATGCCAAGATTTTCAATTAGGGCGGGCAAATCCTCTGGTGTTCCCAACAAAGGGACGCCGCCAATGTCGGTTATCCCCTGCACACCGTTGACCGCACCAATCAATTCATACCCCAGGTAGGGCGAACGCAGGATGCGCTGCATGACCACTTGGGCCATATCCCCTGTGCCAACCACAATGACGCGATCTTTTCCCCAGCCGCGATTACGCAGCGCGGAGCGCAGCAGTTGGTGGGCCATGCGACCCAACAAGATCAGCAAAATGGTCAGCAACCAGGCATAAATAATCATCGCCCGAGGATAATCAATTATGACCCTGTCACCCTTGAACAAAAAGGTGGAGATTGCCACCGTCATTAATGTTCCGATTGAAACGGCCGCAAACACATAATAGAATTGATCGACTCGGGACACAGCGCGTGGAATGTAATATTGGCGATAAAAGAAGAGCGAAACAACAATGGAAAATACTTGTACAATGAGCAAGCCAGTGTAAGCAGTCAATGGTACAAAGTTAGCTAGCGGATCGGGCCAATCTACCAGCGTGCGCAGTTGATAGGCCAATACAAAAGCAACCGCCACTAAAAAAGCGTCCAAAATCACCAAGGATATGGTATAGATAGTGCGAATCCGCTGTGTGGACATATTCATATTGTATCAAACAGGAGTGCGGCAACCAACTTGCTGTGCCACGCTTCGCTGTCGTTCAGGCTTTGTTAAACCTACGTCAACCCAGCCTTAATTTATGATCATATAATGAGTGGTATGGCATCATGTTGCTGCCAAATTGGAACTGAAATATACGGAGTAACTTTATGATTTCTCGTTTTGCTTCTAACCTCACCGTCGCCCTGATGGTTATTTTTGGATTCTTGGGCGGCTATCTTCTGGGACAATCCCCGGCTGCCCCGATGCAGCTGTTTGGCGCAACGGCCGTTTCCAGCGCAGACGTGGCCGAATTCGAGCCTTTCTGGGAAGTATGGGATCTGGTTCATAATCAATATCTGCGTCAACCGGTTGACGATACAAATTTGGTCAAAGGCGCCATCGATGGCATGTTGGCCACACTGGATGATCCCTACACCCGATACCTCTCACCGCAAGACCAGCTGCTTGCCCAGGAACGAATTGGTGGAGAGTTTCAGGGCATTGGTGCCGAGGTAGAAGATGTTGATGGCAATATCACCGTCGTCAGCCCAATAGATGGCTCACCGGCGCAGGCGGTTGGCCTGTTGCCTGGCGATATTTTACGCCAGGCCGATGGCGTCGACCTGACGGGCATGGACGTGAGCGAAGCAGCTTCATTGGTACGTGGCCCGGCGGGCACGACCGTGAGCCTGGTTGTAGAAAGGGATGGTGAACTGCTCAACATTGATATTGTTCGGGACGTGATTAAGCTGGCCACCGTGCGCGGAGAAGTTTTAGACGAGGGCATCGCCTACTTGCGGCTCAGTCAGTTCGGGGAGACCACCGATGAAGAGCTGGCCGATATTCTGCCTGGCCTGCTGGCAGAAAACCCCACTGGGCTCATTCTGGATCTGCGTCGCAACCCAGGCGGCTTGCTAAGCACCACCGTGGAAATTGCCGACCAATTTTTTGATGAAGGTCTGGTGCTGCTTGAACGGTTTGGCGACGGCAGTGAACGGCCGTTTGAAGCCAGCGGCGACGGGTTGGCCCAAACCATTCCCATGGTGGTGCTAATTGATGAAGGGACCGCCAGCGCTTCAGAAGTGCTCGCTGGTGCGCTGCAGGATCGCGGGCGTGGCGTGCTTATTGGCCAGGTTTCATTTGGCAAGGGCGTGGTGCAAACCTGGCACACGCTCTCCAACGAGGGCGGCGTGCGCATCACTTCTGCAGAATGGCTTACACCCGAAAAATCATCCATCCACGAAATCGGAGTAACCCCCGATTACTACATTCCGCTACCCACTGTGGCTGCCGGAGCTGAGTTTGAAGACACCCAGCTGCAGGCCGCCATTGACTATTTACAGGGCAAAACGATCACGAGCGTTCCCCCAGAGCCAACGCTTCAGAACGAATAACTTCTAGCCGAAGATTGCCCCGATTCGACTTACATCCGGGGCAATCTTCGGCAACCCTTCCCCACACCTGGAGAAAATTGTGGCAACTATTCTTATCACTGGAGCAACCGATGGCATTGGGCTGGCACTGGCCACGCTTTACAGCGCCACGTCTCACCGGCTAATTTTGGTGGGGCGACGGCCGTTGTCTACCCTGAGCAACCCTTTGTTTACCGCACAGACCTATTGTCAAACTGATTTGGGCCAGACCGATGCCACAGAGACCATCGTCGCCTGGCTAAACGCGCAGCAAGTTGATCAGCTCGATTTGCTCATTCACAATGCGGGTTCAGGTTACGTTGGCTCCTTGGCCGAGCAGCCTCTTGACCACATTGATCAATTATTGAAGCTCAATTTGGAGACACCAATCCGGCTGACTCACCGACTTTTCCCCTGGCTGAACCGGGCACAAGGTCAGGTCGTTTTTGTTAGTTCGGTCGCAACGGCCGTTCCCACCCCAGAGTATGCCGTTTATGGCGCAACCAAAGCGGCGCTGGAGGGGTTTGCCCGCAGCCTGCGCGTGGAGTGGCAGGGAAAAGTCACGGTGCAAATCGTCCGACCCGGCGCCACGCGCACGGGGATGCACGCCAAAATGGGCCTGACGCGCGAAAAGCTGGATTGGGAGAAATTCCCCTCGGCAGAACAGGTCGCTGGGAAAATCACTCAGGCTATTGAGACCAAACGGCCGTCTACCACCATTGGTTTGGGGAATAAATTATTGACGTTTGCCGGGCGAAACGGCCGTTTCCTGTTCGATCCCATCTTGCAAAAGCGAAGCCAGCCGCTAAACAGCAGGCCAACAAGCCAACCAACGCCGCCGGTCTGCCTCATTACCGGTGCGGCCGACGGCATTGGTCGGGCCCTCGCGCTGCGTTACGCCCAGGCAGGGTATGCCATCGTGGGTTTGGATGTAGATGCCAGCCGCGCCGCGCAAACCCAAGCGGCCATTGAAGCCACTGGCGGCACAGCAAGCTTCATTTTGGGCGATCTAAGCAGCGAGACGGGCATTGCCCAGATAGAGGCGCAGCTTGCCAACGTAGCCCCGTTCAGCTGCGTTATTCACAATGCGGGGATTAGCGCCGTGGGCCGATTTGAAACGATTCCCTTAGACAAGCAACTGGCGGTGCTGGCACTCAATTTACGCGCCCCGCTGTGGCTAACGGCAAGACTGTTTCGAGAAAATTGGCTCACGCCAGAAGCACGATTTGTTTTCTTGTCATCGCTGTCTTATTTTGCCAGCTATCCGGGGGCGGCCGTTTATGCGGCCAGCAAAGATGGCTTGGCAAACTATGCGCGGAGCCTGCGAGCCGCCTGGGCCGATCGTTCGCTGACCGTTTTCCCTGGCCCGGTGCGTACCGCCCACGCCCGCCGCTACAGCCCGGATAACAGCCGCGAAGACGGCCGTATGCTCCCAGAAACCCTCGCCGACGCCATTTTCCGCGCCGAGCAGGCGGGTCACGCCCACCTGATACCCGGCACACAAAACAAAGTCATGGGTGGAATAGGTCATCTGTTCCCACGCTTATTGGAATTTGGAATGAAGAAGATGATTCTGGAAAAGTTATCTACATGAAAAATTGCGGGTTAGAGAAGATTTGGGCAAGGTTTTCAGGTGACGCTCCGCGCCTGGGTGATATTTTTTCTAGTTTATTGGCGATTTTTTAGCGGCCGTTTTCGTTCCATTCGCCTGCGCCAGGATAGATTCTGCACCGCCACGGGCGTGTTCCCCCTGGGTGCCCAGCATGGCAGCCAGCTCTTGGATACGGCCGTCTTTGTCCAGTGAGTGGATGCGGGTTGTGGTACGGCCGTCTTTTTGCCCCTTACTTACCCGGAGGTGAATGTCGCCATAGCCCGCCAGTTGGGGCAAATGGGTCACAACGATAACTTGATGCTCAGCAACGGCCGTTAAGCCCCACAGTTTGCGCCCAACCACATCTCCCACGCGGCCACCAATCCCCTGATCAATCTCATCAAAAATGAGCGTGGGCGTTTTGTCCACCTGGGCCAGCGCCGTTTTAAGCGCCAGCATCAGCCGGGCGGTTTCACCACCGCTGGCAACTTTGGCCATCGGCTTCAGCGGTTCACCAGGATTGGTGGAAATGAGAAATTCTGCCTGGTCAAAACCCGTCTTGTCGAAGGCCAGCCGCTCATTTTGCACGTATAGGCCATCGGCCTGCGGGGTGCGCTCGAACTGCACCTCAAATTTGGCCCCATCCATCTGCAAATCGACCAGCTGAGCCACAACGGCCGTAGCCAACTGCTTAGCCGCGGTCTTCCGCTTGTGCGACAAGGCAAGCGCCATCTCGCCGCAGCGCCGCAAATAGCCTTCCTGCGTTTTTTCCAGCTCAGCAATGCGCTCCTCACTGTTACCAATGCGGGTCAATTCCGTCTTTGCCCGGTCACGCAGTGCCAAAATAGTGCCGATATCTTCGCCATACTTGCGCTTGAGCAGGCCAATTAGCTCCAGTCGCTCTTCCACAAAATCTAGCCGTTTGGGGTTGTACTCCACCTGATCGAGATAGCTCTGCAATTCTGAGGAAAGCTCACTGAGCTGGTAGATAAAGCCCTGCAAACGTTCTAAAAGCGGACCTTGCGTTTCGTCGTAACGGGTCAACTGAACCAGCGATCGCTCCGCCTGTCCCAGCATATCGGCTACGGCCTGGGTATCATCATCCATGCCGGTGAGCAGATTGACGGCTTCGGAGGCAGATCGCATCAGCTGTTCGGAGTTAGCCAGACGGGTACGCTCGGCGCGCAGCTCCTCTTCCTCGCCATCGTTCAGTTTGGCGGCGTCGATCTCTGCAATTTGAAAGCGAAGCATGTCGGCTTTCTGGGCCAGCATTCGCTCGTTTAGGCGCAAGTCAGCCAGCTCGCGTTGAATTTCCAGCAGGGCTGAGACTTCTTTGGCCAGTGCACCACGTTCGTTTTGCACGCCGGCATAGGAGTCCAGCAGTGGCAGGTGAGAACGGGGTTGCAACAGGGAGAGATGTTCGCCCTGCCCATGAATATCTATCAGCGGTTCGGCAACGTCACGGAGTACGGACAGATTGACGGTACGGCCGTTTACGCGACAGATATTACGGCCGTTGAGCCTCAGCTCACGGGAGAGCAGCACGCTATCATGCCCATCCTCTTCAAGGCCCTCAGCCTCCAACACAGGCGCCAAGATCTTTTTGAGCGTCTCAGAAAGTGTGAAAGTCGCTTCCACGTAGGCTTCACCGGCACCAGCGCGCACCAATGTCGTGTCGGCGCGCCCTCCCAGCATAAGCGTGACGGCATCCAAAATAATGGACTTACCCGCACCGGTTTCGCCAGTAAGGACATTGAATCCGTTATGAAATTGAAGCCTTAGTTCGTCGATGATAGCAAAATTGCGAATGTATAGTTCAGTTAGCATAGGCTTGTCTGTACGTTTGCAACGAGAGACGGTGCAAGTGGGCAATCCTCACAACATACCCTCGAAAGGTTATTTCATAAATGAAAAGATTGCGCCACCGGCCGCAAAGAGAAAAATACCGGGTCCAATGAAGACAAACAGACCGGAAGCCCCAAGACCACCCAGTACAATAGCCAGGATATAAGGCAGCAGCCAGACGGCCGTTCCTAAAATCAACATCGCCACCATGATATGCGGCAGGTAACGGCCTCGCCTGCGGCCAATGGCCCGTTTGCTGAGTTGCCCAATGAACCGCCCAACTATGCCACCCACAAAGAGCATAATAAAAAAGACAAAAAAACTGCCGCTCTGCGAAAAGCGAGCCACCAGGTATCCGGCCACCAAACTAAGAAACAGACCAATGGCTGGGGCAATGACGTAATCTAACGGCTGGGCATTGAAGAAAACATCCTCTTTCTCACGGATGCAGTCGGGGCAACTATAGCCAACGGGAGTTTTTACCGCACAACTACTGCAAATCGGCTTGCCACAGTTGTAACAGCGCAGCGATGTTGCGCGGTTGGGGTGGCGGTAGCACATGAGCTCATACTCATCTGTGGCTGGGGCCGTAACGGCCGTATAAGCAGCTTCAGGCTCTGGACGGGGAACGGGCGCAGCCACTTCAACCTCCTCTTCCACCGCCGGCTCCTTGGCCCACTCGGGAATTGGTTCGTTGCGAAGCTGTGCCAAAGCGCGCGCCGCCTCCGCATAGTCAGTTTTTAGGCTGATTGCCTTTTGATACGCGTTTTCCTGCTCCTGGGCATCGCTGACCACCTCACCCAAACCAAACCATGCCTCTGCTACGTTTGGCACTTCTTCGATGAGTTGCCGATATAGCTGCTCCGCCGCGGCACGCTTACCAGCCGCAGCAACCTTGTTTGCCTGTCTAAGCTGCAAGCGCAATTTTGGATCTTGAATCTCCATAATAACTTCCCTAATCCGTAAACAAGCAATTTCTAGCGGAAACCACTTCATCTACTCCTTTAACGCGAATAACCCAACCGCCCCATTAGCCGTCGATAAAAATAGCCGGAACTATCGACACGGGCAAATTGGCAGCTGTTGGTCGATCTGGTCACCAACACCCTGTCGCCATCCTCTAAAAGGATGCCATCCATGCCGTCTGGCGTAAGATAAGCGCGATGGTCCATATTTACCGTGATGGAAATCTCGGCCTGTTCATGAAAAATAATGGCTCTGTCAAACGTTAGATGAGGCGCAACCGGCACCACAACAAAATTGGGTAGCTGAGGCGGCAGCAGCGGCCCACCAGCCGCCATTGAGTAGGCCGTAGAGCCGGTCGGCGTGGCCACAATCAGAGCATCGGCCGTGTAGTTTGTCACCAAATCACCATCGACGTGCAACTGAAAGCGCACGACGCGCGCTTGCCGCCCGCGCCCAACAACGACATCGTTTAGCACAGAAAAGGCATGCAGGATACGGCCGTTTCGCTGAATACGCGCTGATAACATTAGCCGATTTTCGGTCCAAAAATTCCCCTGCAAAACGCGTGACAGCTTTTCTGGCCAATTATCCGGCTGCGCCTCACTCAGAAAGCCTACCCGCCCAAGGTTAATACCAAAGATGGGTACATGGCACGGTGAGGCAAAACGGGCCGCCCGCAGCAAAGAGCCATCACCCCCTAACACAACCAGCAAGGAGCTGCCTACAACCGCTCGCTGTAACTGCTCATCATCGTAGGATGAGGCTTGCCAGGTTTCAATCTGCCGCTGCGCCAGCCAGGCCTCAACCTGGGCTGCAAGTGGCTGCGATTCCGCAACCTTGGGGTGATGAAGAATGCCAATTCGTTTCATAACGGCTTACGATTGCAGCCAGCTTGCGATGTCCGTCAGTTTGACCAGCGTTTGCTCCCCGCCGTCTAACGGCCGTACCATCACTGACTGTTGTTCGATTTCAGACTCACCCAAGATAAGCACCGTTTGGATGTTGTGTTTGTTGGCTTCTCGCATCTGGCTCTTCATGCTGCGCCGATTGCGCGCAAAGGCCAGCCGCGTGCCAATCCCAGCTGCCCGCAATTGGAAGGCCAACTGAACGGCCGTTTCCTTCGTCTTACCGCCAAAATGGGCAACCAGGACGGTTGGCTGTGCCGGCAAGGGGGGAGTGATGCCGGATTCCTTCATGCCCAACACAATTCGCTCAATGCCGCTGCCAAAGCCCACGCCGGGGGTCGCTGGGCCACCAATATCTTCCGCTAGGCCATCGTAGCGACCACCACCACAAACGGCCGCCTGGGCGCCAATGCCTTCGGCCCACACCTCAAACACCGTTTTAGTATAATAATCAATCCCGCGCACCAGCCGGAAATTGATGCTGTACGGCTGGTCCAATGCATCCAGCAAGCCGCGCAAATCGGTGAAATGTTCGTCACAGTCATCGCACAAGTAGTCCACAATGTGGGGCGCATTTGCTAGTAACTCCTCCATGCCTGGCTCTTTGCTATCCAAGACCCGCAGCGGATTACGCACCATACGCTCTTTGTCGATATCGGCCAATTTTTCCGTATGATTGGCCAAATAAGCCGTCAGCTTATCAATGTAGCCGGGTTTGCAGGTAGGACAGCCTGTGCTGTTCAACTGAAAGGTAAGTCCTTTGTATCCCAACGCTCGGTACAAATTCATCGCCAGAAGCATCACTTCTACGTCAGCTGCCGGGTCGATTTCCCCTAAAATTTCACAGTTAAACTGACTATGCTGACGATACCGCCCGGCCTGCTGCCGCTCACGGCGGAAGGCTGGACCTATCGTGTAAACCTTCACCGGCTGCGGCCAGCTAGACATTCCATTTTGAATATAGGCACGCATAAACCCGGCCGTAAACTCAGGCCGCATCGTGAGCGTGACGCCGTCAGACTCGTCCAGGGTGTACATCTCTTTCTGGACGAAAAAGTCAGAGGCCTCGCCAACTCCCCGCTGGTACAGCTCTGTATATTCCAAAATGGGTAAATCGATGCGTTGAAAGCCGTAAAGCTGAGCCACCTCAGTCGCTTTGCCGATGATCATATCCCAGTAAGGTCGATCATCGGGCAGCACATCCTGCATCCCTTTGGCACGTTGTATTGCAGTCAAACTTGCCTCCAAACTCGTTAACGCCAGAAAGGCACAATGGACAGGCGTTCCCGCCCGCGCGATCATGCGATTGGCGATCGTTTTAATGAATGTGGCCTATTATAGCCAGATTAGAGGGATTTTGTAGCAGAGGAAGGAGAAACGGCCGTTTAGCCAACCTGGGTCGCAATCCACCACGTATTGCCAGTGGGGTCCTGTACGCCAGCGCGCCTGTCTGGATCGTCCTTTTGCACGGGTTCCTGCACGGATGTGCCGCCTGCTGCCAGCGCTTTTTGGTATGTCCTATCCACATCCGGCACATAAACATGCAGCCACACAGGAAAAGCCGGAAATCCCTCGCTGCCGTCGGTGACCATCACGATGGTGTCATCAATCAGCACCTCAGCGTGCATAATCGTGCCATTTGCAGTATCAAAGCGGCGCGTTACCTTCGCATCAAACGCTGCGGTCGCAAACGCAATGAGGCGCTCAGCGCCATCTACCACTATGTAAGCCGAAACGGACGCATACCCTGCTGGTTTGAATGATTTTGTCATCGGTGTCCTCCATTGATAAGGTTGAATTAGGCCCGTGCCCACCTGGGCTACTGGTTCGATACTTCTGTTTACAGACCGGTTACCGTACCTCTTTTCTAATTAACCCAGGCGCTGCGTACAGGCAGAAGCAACGCCACAACGAGCGCAGCGATGCCAGTCATTGTGATCACGGTCTACTTCTGGTTCAAACATATCTTCCCGCATTTCTGTGAGCAAATCGAGGAAATCATCGCGCAGTTCATCCGTGTAATCGACAGCAAATGCGCGATCTTTGTACTGAATAATGCCGTGAGACGGCCGTATCCCATATTCCCGCTCCACCAGCCAACAGTACGCGGCCAACTGATACAGGTGGCTTTCCCATGGCTCTGCCGGAGCGCGTCCAGACTTGATTTCCACCGGCACAATCATGCCGTCGGCTTCCTCTACCAAATAGTCTGGCTTGCCTACCAAGCGCAAGTGGGGATCGTACAACGATTCCTCGTTGGTTACCCAGGCGCTTCCCGCATCGGTGTAAAGAATACGGCCGTTTGGCAACCCGGATTGTTCCGCCAGCATAGACCCACGCCACCAGAGCAGCAGCGCTACTGCCAACAACACAAAACCAATGCCTAATGCGTAACCACCCCAGATCATTTCGGTAAGTTTTAATTAGATGATTTGTAATTGGGCACACCTGCCCAACTGCTACTATCCAATTACTGCTTTCTCCTTAACCACTCATCAATGCAAACGTCACCAGCGCCACCACCACAAAAATAAGCGCGTACGCTGCCCGACGAAGCACAATAGATTGCTGCACTTTTTGACCGTGCTGCTGATGGTGTCGGTTGCCCTGCTGCAACTCACGCACGTTTTGCGCAGCAATCCCCCGACTGCGCTTCAGCCACCAACTGCGCCGACAGTATAGATAATCGCCAATTTCGCTGGCTCGAATCCAGTGATCGCTCATATGTTCTAATTTTAGCCGATCGTGGGTTTGTGTCAAGGAGTGTCACACATAAAGGTAGAGCCAGAACGTGACGTATAAGCATTTGCTCATCTGTCTAACCGCCACGTTTGCTATTGAAAAGAATCGGTTAGTTATCGGGGGGTAGATTCATTACCGTGACGACATTAGATTTTTTGACAGCAGGCAGTTTAATAAACAATTCGCCGCGTTGTGCATTATGAAGCCAGCCGCCCTCGTCGGTTGAAGTTAGTTCTTGGAGGCTTGTGCACCCGGCCAACGGTGCTCCACCGCAATCGACCTGGGGGTGACCTTTGACAAACAACTTCAAAGTTAGCGCATAAGGTGCCGGGGGAACGGTTATCTTCACGCGTCCAGCCTGCTTCTCCTGCTCAACTCTCCAATAGAACGATTCGTTCGCCACTGTATCCACCCATTCAGATTCTGTTTCGCCGTCAGGTAACAAGTGGATGCAGAGGTGATCGTACACATCTACCTTGTTGCCGACATAGCTGCCCAAGGTTAACGATTCAGCCAGGTTTAGAGGCAGCACGGTGCCGCCACGGACAAACACGGGTATGCAATCTTTGGGGGCAGGACAGGTAATTTGCTGCGGGCCATCATACCGTTCACCCGTCCAGAAATCGTGCCAACGGCCGTTTGGCAAATAGACGGTCCACTCGTCTCTCCCCGGCTCTGTGACGGGAGCAATTAACAATGAGGCACCAAACATATATTGGTAGGGAAAATTGTCACAGATTGGGTCCTGGGGATATTCAAGGGGCAGGGCGCGCATTAGCGGGATGCCCGATTGGCTGGCATGCCGCGCTTCACTGAGGATATAGGGCAGCAAGTTCATACGCAGGTTAGCATATTTGCCGAAGATCCGGATGACATCTTCATCGCCGGTACATTCCTGAATGTTCCAGGGAGTCCGGTCGCGGGAGGGGCTTTTACGGCCGTTGTACTCCGAATGATACTGCATGATGGGACAAAAAGTAGCCATCGCGGTGCTGCGCAGATAAAGTTCGGCTGTTGGGATATCGCCGCTAAAGCCACCGATATCCCAACCCCAAAATGAGATGCCAGATATACCGGCACTCAACCCGGCAAATATGGATGCGCGGAATGCTTCCCAGGTCGAGTTTTCATCGCCTGCCCAATGGCACGGATATGCCTGCGTACCGGTAAAACCAGCGCGGCTAAATAAAATGGCATCATTGTTGCGGTGTTCGTTGGCAAAGCGATAATACGCTTCCTGATATAAATTGGGGTAGAGGTTCCAAACCTCAGCACCTCGCCGCCCATCACCAAATTGCAGATTCATCCCCCAGAGATGCTCGCCCCCGTCGGTTTTAAAACCATCAATGCCCATTTCATCCAACAAGTAAGCACGTCGACTCAGCCACCAATCGACCGCCTCCTGGTTGGTAAAGTCCATAACCAGGCTCCCAGCAAACCAGATGGGCGGGATACGGTACGGTTGGCCATCGGCCTGACGAACGCAAAACCCATTCTCAATCATGAACGCTTCATCCATATCGTGCTGGGGCTGTTCGCCAAAGTGTGCATCTGCTGGCTGCAGCTTCTTAAGTACAGGAATTTGCCACAGCAGTAGCCGAATATCGTCACTATGGAGCTCATCGATCATTCCTTTGGGATCGGGCCAATGCCCGTCCTCGGGAAAAGTAAAATCGGCATAACGCAAGGTTTCATTTGCTGGTTTGGGCAAATACTGAGCATCATTCCAAATGTAAAAGTTAACCTCGTCGCTCCATGCTTCAATAACCATTACGGTAGCAGGAATTTGGTGCTTTTGCGTCAGGTGAACCTGCTGCATGACCAATGCCTGGCTATTCCAGTCATTACCGCTCATCCAGAGGCCAAAGGCCCAGTTAGGGGGCAGAACAGGTTTGCTGGTGAGCTCGCTAAATACGGAGACGATTTGCCAAGGTGTTGGCGCGGTGATGAGAAATGATGAAAATCGCCCTGAATCAGAAATGTCTGCTTCATAAGTCCATTGGTTTGGACGAGAAGTTGCCAGATCGTAGCGAACGTAGTTGCTGGTATCCAAATAATGACCGTAACCGTTTGAGGAGACGAAATAGGGCATCGGAATGTAAGTGTGCACGCCCTGGTTTTTATATTCTTCGTAGACGCGCACGTCTAGAGTATTTCCCCGTTGGTTAAGCGCGTTAAAGCGCTCGCCAAAGCCCCAAAACTTTTCGCCTTCGGGGGAGCTGAACTGCTGCTTAAGACGGCTGATACGGCCGTCTCCTTCCACTAAAAAGGCCGGGGCCGCCACCTCCTGCAGCAGCACGTCCCCAGCACGATTCACTACCGCCAAAGTAAAAGGGTTCCGCTGAATGACTATCTCCAGCTGGGCGGTTTGCAGGCTGATTTGCTCGTCATTGTCCAAAACGACTTTGTAAGTTGACGTTGCGGGCCTCGCGGTAGATACGGCCGTTTCCCCCTGCATGATCCATTCAAACCGCAGCAACCCCTCGGAAATAAATCTCAATTTCAACTGCACGTGTGCCATTTCACCCATCAGTGACAAATCAAACATCACCTCGTCTTGATGGCAAGCAAAGTGGGCAAGCTGCGCGACTTCCGTCCAATGAGCCACTGCAAAAGAGAAAGGTTCCGTGTGAATAAGCTCATCGCCAACCTGTCCATACAATTGATATATAACCCGTTCGCCAGCAGAAAATGCCGGCAAAGCCACTTGCCACAGGTCATCACTATCATCCTTTTGCGCCAGCCGCGTGCCCTGCACCACATGCGTTTCTCTTGTGTTTTCGAGCCACCAGTTCGCGTGAACGGCCGTTACCGTTCCTGGTGTTGTCGTCGCCCCTAATACAACCGCTTGCCCCGCTTGCGGATCGCGTGGCGTGCGCTCGTAGGGCCATTGAATGTACGGATTTTCCCAGCCGTAGGGTTCGTGGCGCAGTTGAATCAAATCAGCCTTTATCATTGTTGGTTTTACCTTTCAGTGCGTGATATAGAATCAGGTACATGGCGTGTGACCAAAGCAAGGGCGTTGCAACGGAACCCCAGCGATCTTGCCATTCGCCAAGTCGCTCAGGGGCCAATAAATAGGTAGACACCTGCTCAGGCAAGTTCCCGCTTCGGTCGGCCTGAGCCTCCACCCATTTTAGCAAGGCTTGTGCCTTTGACGGGTTGTCATTTTGGGCATAGTGCCAGCCTAACCAGGCAGTTAAGTTCACCCATTCGCCACCGCCATAATACGAATCTACGGCATAGCGATAGACGCCACCGTCTGGGCGGGAAAGTTTTGCCTCAACTTCAGCAATCGTCGCTTTCATCACCGGATCGTTGGCAGCAAACAAGGCATACGGTGTGGTCACGCCAATAAGGCTGGCGTCGACGCCGCTGGCAACCTCGGGCAGGGTTGCACCATTTTCGTGATAAGCGTGGCTTTCCTTGTCGATCATGATCTGAGGCATGCGGTCGATGGTGAAGGATTTCATTAAACGGCCGTCTTTACAGCCGTGTTCCAGCACAAATTGTTGGATTTCAACAGCCGTTTGTTCTGCTAATGCGCTGACGGTTGCATCCAATCTAGACGCAGCCATCAACCCAGCGAAAATTGCTGACAACGTGTAGGGATGGCGATATTGGGCAAACTCTTCCCAGCAGTCGTAATTTGGCAGCCGCCACAGCCTGGTTAAATACGTCACGGTTGCCTGAATGGCATCTGCCAGTTCGACAACCAACGCCTTATTCCCGCTCAGCTCAACGTGTTCTGCCAAGGCCCACAGCCAAGTGCCGTACCCATCTAGCTGAAAATCCCACCAATGATCAGCGGCTTCGAAGCCAGACAAAGTAAACCGCGTGTGTAAATAATCGTCCTTGCCCAGGAAACGGCCGTTTTCTATCTGCAGCTCGGCGCGCTGCACTTTCCAACTGTAACGCCGGATCACGCCGGCAACCCAGCGAAAGAAGGCAGAGGCACTATCTACTTCGCCTACCTGATCCATGGCATGAGCAATAAAGCTGCCATCACGCAGCCAGCAAAAAGCATACGCTTCAAAGGCTGGCGACGCGGCATACGCCCCGGAATCTGCCTGATTCTGCAAAATGACCTCGATGCTGCGTCGATAAAGATCCATACTTTTTAATCTCTTCCCACCTAAATCTACCCAGACCCAACAGATGGGTGGCGACTGCCACCCATCTGCCAGGCTAGACATCGATTAATTCTCCAGCAGCTCTTCCATTTGTATTTTGGCTTGCGATAAGGCCTCTTCAGGCGTTAACTGCCCCAACTTAACCTGATCCAGCAGTTGATTGACCACATCCTGCATCTCATTCTGTCGTTCGATCACGGGTGGCACAATCGCGTACTCTAACGACTCGAAAACGGCCGCGCGGTTCTCCGGCTGGCTCTGATCCAAATAGCCCTGGACCAATTCAGGATTGCTCAAGGCAGGTAGCTCCCAACCGGCATCAATCCGAATTTGCGCCATTTCCGGGCTGGCTGTAAAGAACTTAATCCACTCCCAGGCGGCTTCAGAATTTGGCGTTTCGGCATAGGCAGAAACCCCATTGGCAAAGAAATGGGTGGCTTGCTGTTCCATACCCGGTTCAACCTGAATATCCCAATCAAACGGGGCATCGGCAAAGGCAGAGAACATCCAGATGCCTGTTACAGCCATGCCTAATTGACCGTTGGCAAACATGTCGCCGTCAGAGACGCCAGCCATCTCCACGTCACTTGGCATCACGCCGTCTTCATCGACAAAATTAACCATCGTTTGCAGCGTCGCCACACACTCTGGCGAATCAATCAACACTTCACTCATATCTTCGCTGAAGAAATGGCAATTGTTCTGTTCCGCTTTTTTATAAAATTCCCAGAATTGCGTGGGGGAAAACAAGCCCCATACGCCCGCATCTGCATCGGTTAAGGCTTCAGCCGCCGCTACTGCTTCACGCCATGTCCAGTTAGGCTGGGGATACGCTATGCCAGCCTGGTCAAAGAGATCTTTGTTGTAAAAAAGCACAACTGTTGAGAAAGTGGCCGGATAAGCAAATTGACCGCCGTTGTAGCTAAAGGCTTCCGTTGCTCTAGGGTAAAAAACATCGGCATCAAAAGTGGCATCAGCCGCTGCGAGGGGCGCTAAATCTAACAGTACGTCTCGAGCAGCATAGCTTACAAAGTTTTCGTAGTTGAGTTCAAAGACGTCTGGCGCTTCGCCACCGGCAATGAGCGCCTGCAATTTTGTAAAATATTCATCAAACGGCGCCGTTTCTACTTCCACCGTGATGCCTGGATGGCTTTCCTCAAACAGGGCAATCATGTTGTTCAGCTCTTCCGTATGATCCGGCGCGGCGGAAAAAGTGAAATAAGTAATTGATGTCGGTTCAGCCTCTTCAATAAGGTCAGCGGCTTCCTCAACGGCATCGGCTTGCTCTTCTACGGCGGGCGCAGCCTCTTCAGCAGGTGTTTCATCTGTGCTGCTTGTGCATTGCGTGGTAAACAGCACCAACATAATCAAAAGCAGCCAAAGCAACGGGTTAAATTTCGTTTTTATCATTTCGATCTCCTACCTTGTCCTCAAATTTAATTAAAAAACCAGAATCAATCTTACTTGCACCACGTTTTGGTTATTGAGTATCACGCTCCTTTGGCTATCCCTTTAGGCCGCTCAAGACGACGCCGCGCACGAAATGTTTTTGCGCTAATAGATAAATAATCAGCATAGGGATGACGGTAATGACAGCCCCAGCCATAACAAGATTCCACTGCGTAAGATAACGGCCGTGCAGCGTTGCCAACCCTACGGGCAGCGTCATTAATTGCTCATTGCGCACGATGAATAACGGCCATAAAAAAGCATTCCATGATCCCATAAACGAAAAGATGGCCAAGGTCGCCAGGGCCGGTTTTGCCAGCGGCATAATGACACGCCAGTAAACTGTGAAATGGTTAGCACCATCCAAAAATGCGGCTTCTTCGAGGTCTCGCGGCAGCGACAAAAAGAACTGCCGCAGTAAAAATGTGCCAAAGGCGCTAAAAATCCCGGGGGCGATTAGACCTTGATAACTGTTAATCCAGCCCAGGTAGCGCATTAAAATAAACAGGGGGATGATAGTGACCTGGAATGGAATCATCAGGGTCGCTAGATAAAGAAGAAAGAGGCCATTTTGCCCACGAAATTTCATGCGCGCAAAGGCATAAGCGGCCATAGAACTGACCAAAACTTGCCCAACCGTTGTTGCAACGGCCACAAGCAAACTATTGAAGAACATGCGATCGATGGGAAGTAGATCAAAAAGCTGGCGGTAGCTGTCCAGGGTAAACGGCCGTGGGATAAACTGCGGTGGCATCGACAAAACATATTGATCTACCTTGAACGAGGTTGACAGCATCCACAAAAACGGCACCAACATAAAAGCGGCGGCCACAATCAGGAGAACGTAGAGCAACGGCCGTTTCAAAGAATTCCCCAATGGCTTATCAAACCGCTTATTCATAATGTACCCACCGATTTTGCATTCGGGTTTGGATAGCCGTTGCCCCAAAAACTAGCAAGAACAAGACCCACGAAATTGCCGAAGCATAGCCCATCCGACTGTAGCTGAATGCATTTTTCACCACTTGCTCCACCAAAACAGTCGTTGCCCCGGCTGGCCCCCCTTCCGTCATGATCCATACCTGATCAAATACCTGGAAGGAATTTATTAAAGAGATAATGAGGGCAAAGAAAATGGTGGGCGAAAGTAAGGGGACCGTGATGTTGCGGAACTGCTGCCACCTGTTGCTGCCATCAATCGAGGCGGCTTCGTAATACACTTCCGGAATCCCCTGCAACCCGGCCAGCAGCATGATCATCACAAAACCAATATCTTTCCAGACGCTGGCAATGACAATCGCAGGCATTGCCCACTGTGGGTCAAAAAGCCAGGCTGGCCCAGTAATACCAATGAGCGACAGCAAATAATTAAAAATGCCAAACTGCGGGTTGAATATCCAGCGCCACATCAAGGCCACGGCTACCCATGCGGAAACCACAGGAATGAAAAAGGCGGCGCGAAAGAAAACAATTCCCTTTAACTTTTGGTTTAGGACGACGGCAACGGCCATTGCAAAAATCATGACCAAAGGAATATATGTCACAATAAAGTAAATGGTATTAAGCAAAGCACGCCAAAAATTGTCGTCTTTTAACAATCGCTGGAAATTGCCCAACCCAACAAATTGCGGAGCGGTGAGCAAATCCCATTCAAACGTGGTTAAACCCAATGACGCAAGAATTGGAATAGCCGTAAAGAGAATTAGGCCCGTTAAGCTGGGCAGCAGGAAAATGGCTACCCAAATCGTTCTTCGAAACCCCTTTTCACCGCTCATAGGCATTTACCAGGAAACTTTATACAGTGAGTGAATTAAGTTAAGTAAAAAAAAGCATGCATCTTTATCAGGCTGCAGGCTCATGCTTGTGCACTGGCGATTTAAAGATCTCGCCAAGGACCAGGGTGGCGGCACCCCGCGCCCAGGTTTCATCCCCGGACGGTTCAATGACAATCGCAATATCCTCGGCCAGACTATCTAAAGCGTAGGCTTTAATCGCCTCGCGCATAGGGTCCAAACGCCAGTCGCCGGCGTGAACGCCTTCACCCCCAATGATGATAAGCTGGGGGTTGAGGATATTGATGAGCATGGCAATGCCAATGCCCAG
This sequence comes from uncultured Anaerolineae bacterium, assembly GCA_965368765.1. Classification (GTDB taxonomy): domain Bacteria; phylum Chloroflexota; class Anaerolineae; order Promineifilales; family Promineifilaceae; genus Leptofilum. The sequence continues at coordinate 22,170 of CBDUOF010000027.1, forward strand.
CCAACGGCCCGCCTCGGCCAGCAAAGTTTGTGAGAGCTGATCGCCGTTTTGGGCCGCTTGAATAACGGCTGTTATCGTCAATTCATCCGCCGCTGCCAGCACCGATACTTCGCCTTGTGCCAGGGCAGCCTGCGCCTGTTTCACAATCGCCGGATCAGATGCCAGATTCTCTAACGTCGTGACGTCTTCCTTGTGAAACAGCGGAATATGGCCAAATTCGCCCGCACCGCCAAATGCACCCCGGTAAAATTGGCCGTTGGTTACAATGCCTGCGCCAATGCCCCGCCCGACCGTCACCACGGCAAAGTGATCGACATCGTGTCCGTAGCCGTACCACTTCTCAGCAATTGTCAGCGTATTCACATCATTTTCAATGTAGACGGGAAGATCAAAATGGTCGGCGATGGGCTTGGCGATCTGAACGTTGCGCCAGTTGAAATAGGGAGAAAAACGGCAAATTCCCGATTCACCGTCAATAGAGCCCGCCATCCCAATGCCGATACCAAGGACACGTTGCCGATTCACCCCGGCTTCCAAGATTGTTTGCTCAATGGCTTCAATTAAGACAGGCAAAACAGCCTGAACAGTTAGCGAATCCCGACTGGCCGACATCGGCACGACGCGATGATCTAAAATGTTGGCATCCAAATCTGTCAAGGCAATGGTAAGCGCATTCTCCATAAGCTTTAAGCCGACCACAAAGCCAGCTTTCTTGTTCAGCCGCAGCATAACCGGACGGCGCCCCCCGCGAGACTCCCCTTCACCAGTGACGAGGACCATACCGGCTGCAATTAAATCGGCCGTAATTCCAGAAACGGAGGCTGGACTTAAGCGGGAAAAGCGGGCTAAATCTGTGCGGGAGATAGGTCCCTGATTTTTGATCAGATTCAGGATCAGATTTCGGTTGATTTCTTTAATCAGATCGCGGTTGCCTTTGCGCATTTGGGTCAAGGTTGTCTCTCCCGAAAGTTACTTCATTCAGTGAATAAAGTAATTCTAATCAGTTCCACACGTCCTGTCAAGTGCGCGACATGGGTGCAGATGCAGGGCACTACAGGATCCTTTTGGCTGAAGTGCACAAGGACACACTCGCCCACCCGATTGGCAATCGGCTTTGAATTACTTGATTTTTTGGCTGGAACGTTTCGAAGATTTTTGCCAAGCAGATTACGGCCGTATCAACACCTTCAGCACACCGGGCTGCGCGGCCTTTTCAATCGCCTCCACTCCGTTGGACAGCGGATACTCAGCCGTAATGAAGGGAGCCGTCTGGATACTGCCGCTAGCCAGCAAGCGCAATGTTGGCGTAAATTGGCCGCAGCGTGAACCAATGACGTTGATTTCACCAACGACTACTTCAGACAAGTTCAATTGATTATTACCGGCAAACGTGCTCTTAAGGACAATAGTGCCCATCGGCCGTACCAATCTCACCGCCTCAGTAAAACCGGCACTATTCCCCGTGACTTCCACCACGAAGTCAAACTGACGGCTTGCAAAATCTTGCGTTAGGCCCGTTTGCAGCCCCCATGAAGCCGGCAGCGTCAACGAGCTTTCCCGTCGGCCCAACACCGTGACGTCCCCACCGGCAAGCTGAAGCACCTGAGCGACCAATAATCCCAATCGCCCGGGCCCAATCACGGCTACCCTTGAAGACGGCCGTATCGGGACCTGCTGCCGAATTTGCAGCGCTGCTGCCAATGGCTCTGTAAATACTGCCTGCTCATCTGACAGGTGGTCAGGCACCAGATGCAGATTACGCAGCGGCACAGCGACATACTCCGCAAAAACACCATCGCGATCGTGAATGCCCAGCACCTGCCGATCCGGACAATGCTCAGGGCCAAACTTTTGGCAAATTGCGCACCGCTGGCACCCAATATTGATGCTGGCAACAACCCGTTTGCCCAGCCAGCCTTCTACGCCAGCTGACTCAACAATGCCTACAAATTCATGCCCCAGTACCCCGGCAAAGCCAGGCACGTACCCTCTGGCCA
>CBDUOF010000028.1:0-23117 GCA_965368765.1 uncultured Anaerolineae bacterium
CAACTTCGGCGACCAGTTTGAACTGCCCATTGTCGTGCAAAACCAGACCGATGAACCGATGGAAGTGGATGTGGCAATTGACGTGACCAACCTCATCCTGACGGCTGGCGCAGGCCAGCGGGTACTCGTCCCAGCCAACGACCGGGTAGAGCTGCGCTTCCCTGCTACCACCAGCAGCGCTGGCACGGCACGGTTCCAAATTGCGGCCGTTTCTGGCGAATACGCCGACGCGGCCAGCGGCGAACTGCCCGTTTACACCCCAGCCACCACCGAAGCGTTTGCCACCTATGGCACGCTGGATGAAGGTGCGGTGGCTCAACCATTTGTCATGCCCGATGGCGTTATTCCCGGCTATGGCGGTCTGGAAATCAACACCTCTTCCACGGCGCTGCAAGCGCTGACGGATGCGGTGCTGTACCTTACCAGCTCTCGCTACGACTCGGCCGATGAGTTGGCCTCGCGCATCCTCACCATTGCTGCGCTGCGCGACGTGCTGACGGCGTTTGAGGCAGATGGCTTGCCGGAGCCGGGTGAAATGGAAACGGCCGTTCTCCGCGACATCGAGCGTCTGCAAGGGCTACAAAACCCGGACGGGGGTTTCCCTATCTGGGAGCGTAACCGGGAGTCGTATCCTTTCCACACCGTGCACGTGGCTCATGCCCTGGCCGTAGCCAGCCAAAAAGGGTTTGCCATCCCTGCCGAGATGCAGGCCAACGTGCAAAGCTACCTGCAAACCATCGAAAGCCACTATCCGCACTGGTACAGCCAGGACGTGCGCTGGGCCTTAAGCGCCTACGCCTTGTACGTGCGCCATCTGGCAGGCGACAGCGACTTCACCAAGGCGCGTGCCTTGCTGAATGAGGCGGGCATCGAGAACTTGTCGCTGGAAGCCAACGCCTGGCTCTGGGACATTCTGGCCAACGATCCATCAGCGGCTGAGGACGTGGCGGCCATTCGACGGTACATCAGCAATCGCGCCGTGGAAACGGCCGATGCCGCCAACTTCACCACCTCCTATGGCGACGACGCCTACCTGATGCTCCATTCCGACCGCCGCACCGATGGCGTTGTGCTGCAAGCGCTGATCAATCAAACGCCGCAAAGCGATCTGATTCCCAAGGTGGTCAACGGCTTGCTGGCCAACCGCACGCTGGGTCATTGGGGCAGCAGCCAGGAAAATGTGTTCATTCTGCTGGCACTGGACAGTTACTTCAACACTTTTGAGGCAGAAACGCCGGACTTTGTAGCCCAACTTTGGTTAGGTGACACGTACGCCGGTGCGCAGGAATTTGTGGGGCGCAGCACGGCTCGTTACCTGACGGAAATTCCGATGAGCTATCTGTCCGAGGAAGAAGAAGGCGATCTCATTGTGAGCGTGGCGGGAAACGGCCGACTCTACTATCGCCTTTCCCTAAACTATGCGCCTACAGATCTGACGCTTGATCCGCTGAATCGCGGTTTTGTGGTGCAGCGCACGTACGAAGGCGTTGATGACCCGGATGATGTATGGCAGGACGATGACGGTCGTTGGCACATCAGGCTGGGGGCGCGGGTGCGGGTCCGCCTGACGCTGGTAGCCGACAATCGTCGCTATCACGTGGCCCTGGTGGATCCACTTCCCGCTGGACTGGAAGCGATTAACCCATCGCTTGCCGTTTCGCAAAGTGTGCCGCAAGATCCAGACGCCGCCGAATTGCCCTGGTGGTGGTGGGGCAGCTGGTACGATCACCAAAATATGCGGGATGAGCGCGTTGAAGCGTTCAGCTCGCTGCTGTGGGAAGGTGTCTATACCTATGATTACGTGGCACGAGCCACCACGCCCGGCACGTTCGTAACGCCGCCCACCAAGGCGGAAGAGATGTATTCGCCAGACGTATTTGGCCGCAGCAGCAGCGATTTGGTTATTGTGGAATGAGGCAGGAATTCCCCCGGAAACTTTAAAGTTTCCGGGGGAATTGGGTGCAACGCCGCTTAGTTTCGCACTGTCTGCTTAAATCCGGCAATAAGTTGCTCGGCTTCTGCGGGTGTGAGTTTTGCTTCCGGGTGCGTTGGCAGGTAAACGGCCGGGGGCATGCTGCCATGCTCTAACACTTCCCACAGTTCATCTATTTCGCGGGGGCGACCACCTTGATCCCACTCAGAAAAGTTTAGAATCTGTCGCCCTTCTTCTGTATCATGCTGTACCAGCCAGGAAACAGGGGCAACGATGCTGTACCAGGGCCACGCGGTTTCGTTGCTGTGGCAATCAAAGCAGGCGCGTTCGGCCAGGGCGCGGGTTTCTGGACTGTCCCAACTGGGTTCGCTTTGTACGGAGGGATTGGAGTGGTTACGGCCGTATGGCACAAGCTGGATGCCAATTATCCCGATTACCAGCAGGCTGCCGCCCCATTTTGCGATCTTTTTGATGGTTGCTTTCATGAACTATCTCCTCGTATTCTATGTAGAAGCGGTGTGTTTTCCGCATTGTGCTGGAAAATCTCTGACAGGATAGGCTAAAAAAGGACTGTTTGCTTTAAAATGAGGCTAACAGACCTTAAATTCAGCTTAAATCTTAACCCGCACCTTGATTCGCCACTGCTGCTGTGCCACAATCAGCGCATGACGAACCTCCTGCTAATTGATGACGATCCCATGATTACCGAACCACTTATGCGCCAGCTAAGTTTGGCGGGGTACGAGGTGGCGGTCGCGCATGACGGCCGTTCTGGCCTGGCGCTTGCTCAATCCAGCCACCCAGATCTGGTGGTGCTAGACGTGATGATGCCAGAGATGGACGGCTGGGAACTGTGCCAAAAGCTGCGCCAAAGCAGCGTTGTGCCCATCTTAATGCTAACGGCATTGGGAGAAGAAGTGGATCGCATCCTGGGGTTGGAGCTAGGTGCAGACGATTACCTGACAAAGCCATTTAGCGTCCGGGAGTTGAAAGCGCGCATCAAGGCGCTGCTGCGGCGCGTGGAGCTGGATCATCAGGCTAACTCCGTTGGCAATGATTTAACGGTGGGCAGCATTCGGCTGGCTTTAGATAGCCGCCAGGTGTTTAAAAATGGCGAAGCACTTCAATTGCGCTACAAAGAGTTTGAACTGCTCAGCCTGCTGCTGAGTAAAGCAGGTGATGTGGTGACGCGCGCTGAGCTGTTTGACAAAATTTGGGGAACCGATTGGCTTGGCGACACCCGTACCCTGGATGTTCACATCCGCTGGCTGCGCGAAAAAATAGAAGACGATCCCAGCCAACCGCGCTGCATTCAAACGGTGCGCGGCGTGGGCTATCGTTGGGTGGTTGCAGACTGATGTTTCGTCGCTGGCGGTTGCGCACGCGCCTGATTGCGGCATACGCTGGGCTGATCCTGCTTGGCTTTGCAGGGCTGTCGCTGTTGGCGGGGAAGCAGATTGCTGCTGGAGCCGTGGAGGATTATGAGCGCAGCCTGGCAACGCAGGCGGCGCTGGTGGGGCGCAATCTGGAAGAGTTGGTGGAGCATTATTTAGAGAATGAGGCGTCGTTGGCCGAGATGGAAACGGTTGTTTCTGAATTAGCCCGCGAACTGGAAGTAGAAGTCAGCCTGCTTGACCGCGATGGATTGGTCTGGGTGAGCAGTGCCGCAGGGGCTGCAACTTCTTCACTGGCATCAGCCCCAGAAGTTACGGCCGTAATAGAGGGGCGTGCTTCGGTAGTGACTGTGCGTCCCGATGCCCAGAATGTGTCAACTATTTATACGGCCGTTCCCATTACCCACGACGACGAACTGTTGAGCATTGTGCGCGTCGCCGTGCCAGAAAGCGTGACCGTGACCGTGATTTACCAGCGATATGTGGCGTTGGCGGCGGGGGTGTTGGGCTTAACGGTGCTGGCATTTGTGGCGGCCCTGTGGCTTTCCACCTCATTTACCCGTCCCCTGGAAGCGTTGCAGCAATCTGCTATGCGATTGGCCGCTGGTGATTTATCCCAGCGGGTAACCGTCACGCGTCAGGACGAGTTTGGCCAGCTGGGGGAAACGTTTAACCACATGGCTGCCCAGGTAGAAGCAATGTTGCTGGAGCAAAAAGCGTTTGCCAGCAACGCCTCGCACGAATTGCGCACGCCGCTTACTACCATCCGTCTGCGCAGTGAAGCGTTGCGCGACGGCACCGTGGACGAAGCCACTGCTGAGCAATACATCGCTGAAATTGATGATGAAGTGGTGCGGTTGGGTCGGTTGGTGAATGATCTTATTCAGCTCTCCCGCTTTGACGCAGGACGGGCCGAGATGGGGAATGCGCTGCTTGAACCGGTGCGAATGGGGCGGTCGATCTATCGCCAGATGCAGGAAACGGCCGTTGCCAAAAACATTACGCTCCAGTTTGATGCCCCAGACCAGCTGCCGCTGATTCGGGCGAACCAAAGCCATCTGCGCATTGTGCTGCAGAATTTGCTGGACAACGCCCTTAAATATACCCCAGCCGGGGGCCAGGTCAGATGGCAGATGTCGGTTGAGGACGGTTATTTACGCAGCGAGATGCGGGACAGTGGTGTGGGGCTGGCACCCGATGAAATCCCCCATTTGTTTGAGCGTTTTTATCGCGCTGACAAAGCCCACGGGCGCACTACAGGCGGTTCCGGGCTGGGGCTGCCGCTGGCTCAGTCGATTGTGCAGTTTTACAACGGCCGTATTCAGCTGCACAGCGCTGGCTTAGGGCAAGGTAGCACAGCCATAGTGTGGTGGCCGCTACCAACGACAACGGAGTAGCGGGGCCTCCGACTCATAATTTCCCAATTACTCAATTCCATTCCCCAATCTCCACCTTCACCGCTATAATTCAGGCATGCTCACCCTCATCTTATTTGTGATTGGCCTGCTCGCGGCCATCATTATCAATGCCTTGGCCGATTATTTACCGTCTTCCCACACGCCGTTGTGGCCGCAGTGGCACACGTGGGGGTGGTCGCAGCGCAAGCGTCCGTTGCTCGTGTTCATCGGAACGGCCGTTACCTTTGCCGTCTTACCTTCTTTTATGACAAGTTGGGTGGATACGGCCGTAAACAGCTTCCACATCGCTGTCCTCATCCTCATCATCGTCACCGATTTGGAGCACAGGCTCATTTACAACAAGGTGATCTGGCCCGCGACCGTGATCGCTTTGGCTGCCAGCATGGTAGTTAGCCCCGAGCAGAATAACCTGTGGCTGGCATTGGTCGGCGCAGTCACTGGCTTTGTGGTTTTTTACGTGCTGTATTGGCTTGCTCAATTTTTGTACGGCGCAGAGCGCATCCCGTTAGGGTACGGCGATGTGAAGCTGGCGCTGCTGATGGGAGCGATGCTCGGCTTTCACCGCATCTTTTTTGCCCTGATGTTGGGGATATTGTTGGGTGGCGTTTTTTCCTTGCTGCTGTTGCTCAGTCGCCGCGTCAATCGGGACACGGCGCTGCCCTACGGCCAATATCTGGCTCTTGGCGCGATTGTCATGCTTATCTGGGGTGCACAATACGTTCAGCAATTCCTGAACTAACGCTCACTCGCGGAGCGGGAACGCTGATGGCGCTGAATGGAGTAGGGAATAAACAATGGAAACTGTCGTGATAGAGAAAATTAAACAAGCGGGAATAATCGTGGCGTTGCCAGGGGATTTGCCGCTGCCTGACATCATCCCGATTGCCGATGCGCTGCTGGCCTCGCCGATTTTGGCGGTGGATGTGGCCTTTGGCGGCGCAGAGTTGCCTCAGCTACTGCACGATCTACGCCAAAGGGCCGGGGATAAGCTGTTGATTGGGGTAAGCGGGGTAGAAACGGCCGTTCACCTGCAAGCCCTGCAAGGCAGCCCGATCGACTATCTCTCTTCCACCCGGCTGGATGATGCGCTGTTGGCCAGTTGCCAGGATGCCGGTATTGCCTACCTGCCTGGCGTGATTAGCGTCTGGGCAGCCCAGGCCGCACAGCAAAAAAAATGTCGTACAATTCGCTTGCGCACGGGTGGTCCCGGTGGCGCCGACTATGTCCGCGCTGTTCAAGAAGTGGTGCCTGACCTCGATCTCATCGTGGAAACGGAGCTGTCACCGGAAGAGGTGGGCAGCTATCGGATGGCGGGTGTGGCGGCGCTGGTTGTGGGTCGGCCCCTTTTCACGGGACATCAACAAACGATGGCTGATCTTATTACCCAGGCCAGACGCTTTAACCAGGCGTGGCAAAACAGTCATGGTGCGCCCGTTAAGCAGTTTCCAAACGGCCGTCACTAAAGCTAAATTACCAAGGTAAAAAGCAATGCCTCAAATTTCAATACGGCCGTTAACCAGTCATGACGATTACGAACAAACCCGCCAAATCCAGATGGCCGCCTGGGGTGTTGCTGCCGCAGCGACCAATCCACCGCTGCTGATTCACGGTTTGCAGCACAACGGCGGTACTGTTCTGGGAGCGTTTGAAGGTGACCGAATGGTTGGATACATTGTCGGTACGCTGGGCGCCATTGAAGCCCCCAACCGCATCGATCAGGTTGCCGCAGCGCGGCTCAAGCTATTTTCGGTAATTTTGGGCGTCTTGCCCGATTACCAGGGCCTGGGGATTGGCTATCAGCTAAAGCTGGCTCAGCGCGAAGCGGCGCTGAGGGATGGGATTCGACTCATTACCTGGACCTATGATCCGCTGGAGAGCCGGAACGGCCGTCTTAACATTGGCAAGTTGGGCGCAATCTGCAACAAGTATTACCGTGACTTCCACGGGCCGATGAATGGGCGCAACGCCGGGCTGGCCAGCGACCGCTTCGAGGCAGAATGGTGGGTGACCAGTAATCGGGTGGAAGGTAGGGTATCGCAGCAAAGACGGCCGTTATCGCTCGATGCCATGCGTAGTGCCGGGGCGGTGCTGGTCAACGAAGCCCGCTTTGATGACGCAGGACTCATTGTCCCACCGCTTGATTTTGCGCATAGCGATAAGAACCTGTTGCTGGTAGAAATCCCGGCAGATATCCAGGCGCTGAAAGCGGCTGATTTGTCTCTGGCCAAACAGTGGCGGCAGCATACCCGGCAGGTGTTTGAATATTATTTTGCCGCCAACTTTGCCGTGACTGACTTCGTTATTCAACCGGACGGGAACGGTCAATCCCGCAGTTTCTATTTATTGACCTATAACGATTCATAATTGGGTTGCGGCGTTTCAGCGCCAACACCCGATGACCTTGATAGCCAAAAATATGAAAATTGAACGCATAGACCTTTATCACATTTCCATGCCGCTGGTGTCGCCTTTTGGCACCAGCTTTGGCATACAGCAGCAGCGGGACGCCCTTATTTTGGCGCTTCACGCCGAGGGCCTGACCGGATGGGGCGAATGTGTGGCCACCAATGATCCGGGCTACAGCTATGAAACGGCCGTTACCGCCTGGCATATTCTGTCCGACTTTTTGATTCCCGCCGTGCTGGGCAAGGAGATGGATGAGCCAGAATATCTGCAAGGCTGGCTGAGCAAGGTGCGCGGTCACCCGCTGGCCAAAGCCGCACTGGATCAGGCCGCCTGGGACATTGCCGCCCAGCGAGATGGGCTGTCGCTGGCGCAAAAGCTGGCCCAGCCGTACCCAGAAGGGCCGCGTGAGCGTGTAACCGTGGGCGTGAGTATTGGCACCCAGCCCAGCATTGCCCAAACGATGAATGTCATTGGCGATTATCTTGCTGAGGGATACGGCCGTATCAAACTTAAAATCAAGCCGGGTTGGGATGTCAAGCTGGCCTGGCAGGCGCGTAACAGCTTTCCCGACATTCCTATCATGTTGGATGCCAACTCCGCCTACAACTTGGACGATGCCGTCATCTTCCAGTCAATGGACGACCTGAACCTGCTCATGATAGAGCAGCCATTGGGCTACGAAGACATTTACGACCACAGTAAATTACGGCCGCAAATCAAAAGCCCGCTCTGCCTGGACGAGAGCATTCATTCCGCCGAACATGCCCGCTATGCCATTGCCCTGCAAGCCTGCGACATTATCAACGTCAAACCGTCACGGGTGAGCGGCTGGACCGAGGCGCGCAAAATTCACGATCTGGGCGTCGCCAACGGACTGGGTCTGTGGGTAGGTGGCATGTTGGAAACTGGCATCGGGCGCGCGGCGCAGCTGGCCCTGGCCTCGCTGCCCGGCTTCACACTGCCCGGCGACATCTCCGCCACATCCCGCTACTACGAGCACGACATCGCTACGCCGTTCTTCCTCAACAAGGAAGACAGCACGATTACGGTGCCCACGAAGGCTGGGTTGGGGGTTGAACTGGATCTGGCACGCCTGAAGGCAGTGACGCTGCGGCAAGAGCACTTTGCTTAAAGAACCGTCTTTTATAACGAGTTCAGGTAAACCGTTTATAGCAAATCACAGAAAGTTCTTTGAAAAACGAAGTGCGAATTCTCTGTGATTTGCTCAAGTAAAAACCAATTTCCCGATCATTCTTATTCAAAATTCTCTTTGGTTTTTACAATGATTCAACAGTCAATATAAAATCGAGCACCAACAGAGGGAAACATGTTTGAAGATAAAACAATTGCATTTATTGGCAGCGGGGTGATGGGCGAGGCGATGATTCGCGGATTGCTGGCCCAGAAAAATGTGCTGCCGAACCAGATATTAGCGGCGGACCCGTGGGGGCAGCGGCGTGAAGAATTGGAGTCCCATTATGGCATTGGCGTGACAGCGGACAATCGGGAAGCGGCCGAGAAGGGACAAATTATTGTCTTGTCGATTAAGCCGCAATCATTGCCCTATGTTTTGCCTGAAATTCGGGGCCATCTGCGCCGCCAGGACTTACTGCTCTCTATTTTGGCGGGCATTCCCATTAAAAAACTGGCCGACGGCACGGCTCATGCGGCCGTGGTGCGCGCCATGCCCAACACACCTGCTCAAATTGGCCAGGGAATCACCGTTTGGACGGCCACCCCGGAGGTGACGGAGCTTCAGCAGCAGCAGGCGCAGGCAATTCTAGCGTCGCTGGGGCAGGAAATTCATGTGGATGAAGAAGATTATCTGGATATGACCACGGCGTTGAGCGGCTCCGGCCCCGGTTATGTATTCATGATGATGGAAGCGATGATTGATGCGGGGGTGCATTTGGGCTTTTCGCGCCGCATTGCCGAACAGCTGGTTTTCCAGACAATGATCGGCTCGGTGAATTACGCCATGGAATCGGGCAAGCATGTGGCGGAACTACGTAATCAAGTGACCTCGCCTGGTGGCACTACGGCAGCGGCCTTGTACCATATGGAAAAAGGCGGCCTGCGCACCGTCATTTCACGCGGTATTTGGGCTGCTTACCAACGCTCGGTTGATTTAGGTCGGGGCAAGAGCGAAGATGATCCAGATAATTAGGCTTTTGATCAGGTACCCTTAATTAGTTTACCGTTTAGGCACTGCCGCTTATTGGTCACTTCACAATGATTCCCACTGTGCTTCTGCAACACGGCCGTTCCTGGCTCAGTTTCCAAAATCCAGTCCGGGTGATTACGGCCGTTTCTGCCCAAGATGTTCGGCCCGCACTGGTTGAATTGGAAACGGCCGTTCAGTCCGAATCTCTCTACGCTGCTGGATTCATCAGCTACGAGGCTGCGGCGGCGTTTGATTTGGCAGTTCATCTGCCGCTGGATGGATTGCCGCTGCTGTGGTTTGGTTTGTTTGAAAAATATGAGGAGATTGGAGATTGGAGATTAGAGGCTGAACAATCTTCCTTTTCTGTTGGCGATTGGCAGCCCGCCGTTACGCCTAATAACTACAACACCGCGATTCGGCAAATCAAGGATCACATTGCCGCTGGGGACACGTACCAGGTAAATTACACCTTTCCACAGTACGCTAGCTTTACCGGGGATCCGCTGGCCTATTTTGCTGAGCTGGTGGCGGCGCAGCAGGCAAACTATGCCGCCTACCTGGATATGGGTCGGTTTGCCATTTGCTCAGCCTCGCCAGAGTTGTTTTTTGAGCTGGATGGGTCAAGGCTGTGGGCCAAACCGATGAAAGGAACGGCCGTACGTGGGCGGACTTTAGCCGAGGATGATGCCAATATCGCCTGGTTGGCCCAATCAGAGAAAAATCGGGCGGAAAACGTAATGATCGTAGACATGATTCGCAACGATTTGGGCCGGGTGGCGCAGGTGGGCAGCGTGACTGTCCCCAGCCTGTTTGAAGTGGAACGATACCCCACGCTGCTGCAAATGACTTCCACCGTCACCGCCCAAAGCGATGCACCGCTGAGCCAGATTTTAGCCGAGACGTTTCCCTGTGCTTCTATTACCGGTGCGCCCAAGGTGCGCACGATGGAAATAATAAAGCAGCTGGAGCCACAGCCGCGCGGTGTCTACACAGGCTCAATTGGGTTTATCAGCCCTGACCGAAAGGCGCAGTTTAACGTGGCGATCCGCACCGTGCTGGTCGATAAAGCACAGCAGCGCGCAACCTATGGCGTGGGCAGCGGCATCGTTTGGGATTCGGTAGCGGCGGAGGAGTACGAGGAATGCCGAGTGAAATCAAAAGTATTAACGGAGAAACGGCCGTCTTTCCAGCTCATTGAGACGATGTTGTGGCGTCCCGACGGTGGCTATTTCTTGCTCGATGAACATATGGCACGGTTGCGTGATTCGGCAGAATATTTTGGGATCGTTTGGGCGGAATCGGCCGTCCGTACTGACCTAGAGGAGTTGGCTGCGACGTTAACCGAACCGATTAAAGCCCGATTGCTGCTGTCGCAAAACGGCCGTTACCATCTGCAAGCTGTGCCGCTGCACGTTGGGGCCAAACCAGACCCCGTACGCGTGGGGTTGGCGGCGGAACCAGTCGATGCACAAACCATCTGGCTGTACCACAAAACCACCCAGCGCCACCTCTACGACGCAGCCCGTGCCTCACGCCCGGCCTGCGACGAGGTGATCTTGCACAATGAGCGCGGTGAACTAACCGAAGCGAGCAGTTCAAATATCGCCCTGCTGCTGGCCGGCGAATTGGTGACGCCACCGGTTACATCTGGCTTGCTGGGCGGCACATTTCGCAGCTATCTGCTTAAAAACCCAGCGGGTTTTGGAAACCCTTCAGGTTTGCCCTTACGCGAAAAGGTGCTGACGTTGACTGATTTGGCGCGCAGTGAAGGAATCTATTTGCTGAATTCGGTCAGAGGGTGGCAAACGGCCGTATTGGTTGCACAGGACCATTTCCCACCAAAATGAAAATGTGAAATACAGCAAATTGAATGCTTACGGTACATGCTACGCAACGGCTCAATCGCTTTCTTATGGGCATGACTGGTGGAGGATGACTTGATGATGATACCCAATGGCATCATGTTTGCAGGCTTACGCGGTGAACTGACCCTGCACTCGTGGCGTGACCCTGATGCGGCTGAGTCTGACGCATATAGTTTGTTCCATTCGAGGTCAGTTGCTATGGGATGGATCACGCTGGCTGAGGATGGTACGTCAGGCGGCCTTTGGGGTATGAATGATGCGGGGCAGCTCGGACCTGATCCCAATGCACAGCATCCCTATGCGGTGTGGTTTCAGGTGACCCTGCCCCGATTGATTTCTCCCGCTCAGCCGTTGCCGCTGCAGCCGTTTATCTCATGTGTGGGTGATGTTGTCGCCCGCCTAGGGAGGTTGCAGCTTGACGCCATTCAGGTTTTGCTGCCTTTACAAAGTTTTGCTGGCATGGCAAATGCGACATTACGTAATGAGGCGCTGTTTGCGCCGATTAGCAGTGCTGGCTGGTTTTTTGATTCCAATCCGCACGCAATGACCCGGGTGCAAGTGGTCTTGGATGGCGGTGAGAATCCAGCTATCCGCTCGGTGGCAGATGATCTGTTTCAATGGTTGCAAAGGATCAAGCAAACTGTTTTTGTGTGCGACTCATTCTCCTTAACAGATGATCCGAACGTGTTAAAACCCATCTTTCTTGATGATAGATTTTGGCGCGGGCCTTCACAACATTCAGCTGCGTTTTACGGTACGCTGGTCGAATGGTCGCTAGATGCCTTAGGCTGGTTAGCCACGCTTTTGGCTGGTGCAAGTTTTAAGTTTGGCGTTACCTCGCCAATGGTGCTCACGGTTAGCCCGTTTCATGGCTAGTTTGAGCCGACAATCAAATATTAAATGGGTTATAAGCGTCCTTATAGTCGATTTTGAGGCCGTTATTTTTTGGGGTATGGGTATTTTTTGCGCTGGATGCTGATGAGGATGCAGGCCGGTTCTTTACCCACGAAATGAGTCAACTAAATGCACCCCAATTAGTGATTCAATCGTTGGATTAGCTTCATAAATTGGTTAAACAGTGAGGCAGTGATGGCAGATCTCCAAATTGCACCACCACTACTAAAGACCAAACTCCATATTCCCCACCGGCGACCTGATAGGGTCCCTAGATTACCCCTCATCAAACAACTGAATGAACGTGTCCAGCGCAAACTCACCTTAATTACAGCCCCGGCAGGGTACGGTAAAACGACCCTGGCCTCCGAGTGGATACACTCTCTTCAATTTGAGACCACAGCCAAGACTCGGATCGCCTGGCTCTCTCTGGAAGAAGCTGATAGTGAACCCATCCGTTTTGTTACATACCTGATTGCTGCGCTGCAACAGGGTGCCTCTGAAATCGGGGTTGATACGCTTAGTTTATTTGAGATGGCCCAACCTCCTCCCATGGACACCGTTCTGAACGAACTGATTAATGAGATCGCCGGGCTGGATTTTCACATACTGTTGGTGCTGGATGATTATCATGTGATCAGCCATCCAGAAACACACAATGCACTGCGCTACCTAGTTGAACATCAGCCGCATCAAATTCATCTGGTCATAATATCGCGTGAAGATCCGCCGCTGCCGCTGTCTCGCCTCCGAGCACGTGGTGAGATGGCTGAAATTCGTATGCATGATTTGCGTTTTTCGTTGGACGAAGCGACGCAGTTTTTCTCTCAGGCTATGAAACTGAACCTGGAATCAGAAGAGATTAGCCTGTTAGAAGCGCGGACGGAAGGATGGATTGCTGGATTGCAACTGGCCGGATTTGTGTTGAAAAAAGTGCCAGATCATCACGCTTTTATGGATACGTTTAGCGGCAGCCACCGCTATGTGTTGGATTACCTTACTGATGAAGTCCTCCACAGCCAGGATGAAAACGTGCGCCAGTTTCTTGTGCAAACGGCCGTTCTCAAGCAATTCAACACAGATCTCTGCCAGGCGGTCACTGGCAACCCAAACAGCCAACGCATCCTGGAGCAGTTGGAGCAAACAAACATGTTCATTGTTCCCCTGGATCATGAGCGTACTTGGTATCGTTATCACCACTTGTTTGCGGATTCGCTGATGACAGAGTTGAACCAGGCCGAAGCAACTGAGCTGGTCAAAAAAGCTGCTGCCTGGCACGCAGCCAACGACATGATCTTTGAGGCCGTGACCTATGCCCTAATCAGTGATGATCCTGACTTGATGGCCGATATGATTGACATCGCCCTGCAGCAAGAGACGATTTGGTCGAGCGGCAATCTGGTGCTCTATTCATCGTGGCTAGAAAAACTCCCCAATTCGGTCTTTGCCAACCGGCCCCGGTTGAGTTTGAATGCTGCCTTTGTGTTGTACCTAAACGGCCGTTTTGATGATGCCTCCCAACGCATCGACTTGGCTGAGGCCAATCTGGCAGCTCAACCAGCCTCACCAGAAGTCGAGAAGCTGCTCGCATTAGCCGCCTTGTATCGCGGCTCCATCGCCGCTGTTCATGGTGAGGTGGCGCAGGCCATTGAGCTTGTCACGTTTGCCCAGTCACGGTTACCGCGCACCGATCATATGGCCCATGCCCGCGCCCATTTCAGCCTGGGTCTGGCCAATGAGCTTTCAGGACAGGCTGATGAGGCGGCCCAGAACTTTCTGCTGGCCAGTGATAAAGCGCAAACAGCGGGTGTGCTGCACCTTGCGGTGCATGCCCGCTGCTCGGCGGCTCAGGTATTGATCGTCCAGGGGCGATTGCATCTTGCCGAACAAGCCTGCCGCACGGCGATTGATCTGGCAGATGGGCAGCGATTTCCGCCATTGGGACTAGCGTTTTCGATTCTGGGTGGTATTGCGCTGGAGAGAAATGAGCTGGTCGCTGCCGAACAATTTCTGAATGAAGGGTTGGCGCTGTCTCATAAAGGCATGCTGTTGGATCATGTGATTGCAGGTATGGCATTTTATGTTCATTTGATGGTTTGCCAGGACAAAACGGCCGAACTTTTAAATGCTTTTGCTGAAGTGAATGCGATCATTGAGGGATTTGGCGTGGAGCGCGTCTATTCCGTCGTGGCCGCTTACAAGGCACGTATGCAGCTCTTTTTAGCGGATAGGCAGGCTGTGGCGCAATGGGCAAAAGCCTATCAAGCCAGCCGGACTGATTCCCCGTTTGAATATGGGGAACTGACGTTGGTTCGTTATCTTCTCATGAGTGGAGATGTTGAGAATGTGCCAGCTGTGTTACGTCCGTTGCTGGACACAGCTCAACGCGAAAAGCGATTCCGCGCCAGCATGGAAATCAAACTCCTGTTTTCACGCTATTTTCAGGAGAGT
This sequence comes from uncultured Anaerolineae bacterium, assembly GCA_965368765.1. Classification (GTDB taxonomy): domain Bacteria; phylum Chloroflexota; class Anaerolineae; order Promineifilales; family Promineifilaceae; genus Leptofilum. The sequence goes on from CBDUOF010000028.1 coordinate 14,526, forward strand.
GGAAACATCCCAACCGCCCTAAAGTGGCTCTCTGAGGCCCTGGAAATTGCTGCCCCTGAGGGATTCATACGCATCTTTCTCGATGAGCCACCTGTGATTGAATTGTTACCTAAGGTGCGAGAGATTGCCCAGGATCTTGTCGCTGCCATTTTAGGCCAACAAGAATCACCGGATGCTGTCGAAAGGCCCGCGCAGCCCCAGCTGCCAGAACCGCTGACTGAGCAGGAGTTGAACATCCTGGCCCTCCTTGTGGATGGGAAAACCAACAAACAAATTGCGGACGAACTGGTTATCACCCTGGGGACAGCCAAGTGGCATGTCCACAATATCTTACAGAAACTAGGCGTCAACAATCGCACGCAGGCAACCATTCGAGCACGAGAATTAGGGCTGCTCTAACTTTCCCATGAATAAATAGTTAGGGACTCTATGTATCAACAACACGCCAACCTGCTAAAATGAATGAACGCCGCGCTAACAAGAGGTTGCTTCGCCTTTAAGCTTGCAGTCATCTAAAATTACCAACGTTTGAACGACTCAAATAAGGAGATTAATCATGCACATTGGACTACAGATTCCGTCATTTATGTATCCGGGTGGCACCGAAGTCATTCGTCCCAAGCTCAAAGAAATCGTCACTACCGCCGAAGAAGCAGGCTTTTACAGCCTCTGGGTAATGGATCATTATTACCAAATCAAAGGCTTGTTCGGCGAAGCGTACACCGATCCGATGTTGGAAAGTTATACTACGCTCGGCTATTTTGCCGGACTTACTGAAAAAGCATATCTTGGCGTTTTGGTGACGGGTGTGATATATCGCTACCCTTCCGTTCTAATGAAAATGGTCAACACGCTCGATATTCTATCTGGCGGGCGGGCGTACCTGGGCATTGGTGCTGCCTGGTACGAAGATGAGGCAAAAGGGTACGGCATTCCCTATCCATCAACGTCAGAGCGCTTTGAATACCTGGAGGACAATTTGCAATTGGCAAAGGCGCTTTGGGACAGCGATGAGACAGCCTTCGATGGACGGCATTTTTCGGCTCCGGCCATCACCAACAACCCCCGCCCCCTCTCAAACCCGCATCCGCGCATCATGATTGGTGGTATGGGTCCAAAGAAAACCCTGCGCATGGTGGCGCAGTATGCGAATGCCTGTAATTTCTTTGAAGATGCAGGCATGGAAAATATGCAAAAAGCGCTCAGCACCCTCAAAGCACATTGTGAGAAGCTGGGGCGCGATTACGAAACGATCGAGAAAACATCCCTTGGCACCGTGCATCTCTCCGAGAAAGATACAGTGAATAGTACCATTAAACGTTTAAAGAAGCTTTCTGAGATGGGCTTCACCCATGCGATTTTCAACATGCCGGATGTGTACAAAATCTCGCCGTTGGAAACGTTTGCCAAAGAGATTATTCCGGCTGCTGCGGACCTTTAGGAAAGAGTTGCCAGGCACACCCGAAGTGCCTGGCAAAGTTTACAGGTCGGGCCGATCCCTGCTGCGCCCGCCAGCCGCAGTCTGACACAGATTCGCGCTTCAGACTGGGAAGGTGGGAGATCTCTGCTCAACAGGAACGCAGCCAAGGCGAAACACGGCTGAAATGGCCGTTTCCTCCCTCAAAAAACAGATTTGTCAAAAAAGAACTGAGCAATCAGTTCCTTTTTTATTTCCCTACCCCACTCCCTATCTATCCCACCCCCTAAACCTATCTTTCTATAGGCGATTCCTGCCCCGATAAATCATACACTGCTGATGTTGGACCTTCGCACCAACAAAAAAGGAGAGCATTATGATGATCGGACGCATGTTGACGAAAGATTTTCTACGCAAGAAACTGATAACCATTGTCGTGTTTGCCTTCATTTTCCTGTCAGCTTTACTGGTAGCCAGTGGCGCAAACTTGATGATCGAATTGGGCAATTCCCTGGATGTTCTGTTTAGCAAAGCGCTTACCCCCCATTTCGTGCAGATGCATACTGGGCCGCTGGACCAGGCTGAGATCGATAGCTGGACGGCCGTTAATGAGATGGTCGCAGACCAGCAAACGGTTGAGATGATCACCGTGGATGGCACCAATCTTTATCTGGGAAAGAGCCAGAACTCAGAAGCAACCAGCATCATGGATATCAGCTTTGTCACCCAGAATGAAGACTTTGATTTCTTGCTGGACCTGGACAACAACATCATCCACCTCTCTCCGGGCGAAATCGCGGTACCTGTCTACTACATTCAGGAGCGGGATCTGGCTGTAGGCGATCAAGTTCGTGTGAGTACCGATACCGGGGAGATGCGCTTCACCATTGCCACCTTCAGCCGCGACTCGCAGATGAACCCGGCCATTGCCAGCTCCAAACGCTTCCTGGTTCACGAGCAAGAGTTTGCCAATCTGAGAAAACAGATTGCTGAGACCGAGTATCTGGTTGAATTCCGGCTTGTGGATGACACTCAAAGCGGCACATTCACCTCTGCCTATCAGGCATCGGGTTTACCTCAGACAGGGCCTGCCGTCGATCAGGGATTGTTTAAAATCATGAATTCATTATCCGACGGCCTTGTCGCCGGTGTCATTATCCTGATGAGCCTGCTGCTGGTCGTCATTGCCATCCTCAGTTTGCGTTTTACGCTCATGGCAACCATTGAAGAAGACACGAAAGAGATCGGCGTCATGAAGGCCATCGGCATCGCCCGTGCTGACATCAAGCGACTTTATTTGGCCAAGTATGTTGTCATGGGGGCAACGGCCGTTTTCCTGGGCTATCTGGCCTCACGGCTGCTGAATCAGGTGCTGGCCGCCAATGTGCTGCTCTATATCGGCAGTGCGTCCAAGAGTGTGTGGCAAACCATATTACCCCTCATAGCAGCTTCCAGCATCGCCCTGATTGTGACCCTCTCCTGTGTGATCATCCTCAGACGATTTAATCATATCTCTGCTGTGGAAGCGCTGCGCTCCGGTACTGTCGGCGAATCCATGAAAAGCCTGCCAATGCTCACGCTCAAACGAGGCCGGAGCTTGAATATCAATGCCTATCTTGGCATCCGCGATGTCTTGCAGCGCTCCCGGCTGTATGGCTTGCTCGCCTTCGTGTTCTTCTTCTGCGCCGTGATTATTATCATTCCCATCCACTTCCTGACGACGATTCAATCACCGACATTCATCACGTACATGGGCACCGGGCAGAGTGATATGCGCATCGATTTCCGTCAATCAGATGACGTTGCTAATCGGTTTGAAACGGCCGTTACCATACTCAAGGCTGATCCCGATGTCGCCAAACTCTCACCTCTGGTGACATCCCAATACAAAGTGATGCAGCCTGACGGCACGCAGGAAATTCTCAATATTGAAAGCGGTGATTTCTCATTGTTCCCGCTGGACTACGTGAAAGGAACTGCCCCACAACAAGAAAATGAGATCGCCCTCTCGAATCTCAACGCCAGCGAAATGGAAAAGCAGCTTGGTGATAGCGTCACGCTCGTTATAGACGGACAGGAACGCGAGATGGTCGTTAGCGGTGTCTACCAGGACATCACCAATGGCGGCCGAACAGCCAAGGCAATGCTGCCTTACAATCCGCAATCCGCGATCTGGTACACCGTCAACCTGGACCTGGTACCTGGCGTCAGCATCGAGGAGAAAGCCGCCGAATACGCCCAGCTCTTTGACTCCGCACGCATCACCGACACGGCCGACTTTGTCTCGCAAACGGTGGGCAACACCGTGCAACAGTTAAAAACGGTGACCATAGTCACCGTGGTTGTGGGGCTGGCCCTTTCCGTGCTGATTACATCGTTGTTCATGATGATGCTCATTAGCAAAGACAGCAATCAGATTGCCATCATGAGGAGCCTCGGTTTCTCACTCAACCACATCCGCACCCAATACCTCACCAGAGCCTTGTTCCTGCTGGTCATAGGTATCGCACTGGGAACCCTTTTCTCAAATACGTTAGGGCAGCAGTTGGTGAGTGCGGCCTTCTCATTACAGGGCGCGTCACGCATCAAGTTCGTCATTGACCCGCTCCAGGCTTATGTGATGTATCCCTTGCTCCTGATGGTTACGGTTGTGGCCGCGACCTTCCTGAGTACCAGAACAGGCATCAAAGAAACCAACATCGCTGCAATGATCATGGAATAAAGAAACTGTACAGGTCATTCCTGCGAAGGCAGGAATCCACTAATTGGATACCCGCCTTCGCGGGTATGACAGTCGAAAGTGCCCTTGATGATCACTAAGGAGAACTAAAAATGACCGCATTACTTGAATCGCAACAACTATGTAAAAGCTTTGCAATTGGCAATGATAATGAAGTTACCGTTTTGTCTGATGTAGACCTCTCGATAGAACCAGGCGAGTTTGTATCCGTGATGGGGCCGTCAGGCTCGGGCAAATCGACGCTGCTGTACAACATCAGCGGTATGGATAGAGCCAAGTCAGGGCACGTCTTATTCAATGGGCAGGACATCACTTCCCTGTCTGAAGAAGCATTAGCAGAAGTCCGTCTGACGGGCATGGGTTTTGTCTTCCAGCACATTCACCTGCTGAAGAACCTGTCTATCTTTGACAACGTCGTCCTTCCCGCTTATCTGGCCCGTGAGGAAAACCACGATGCGATCAACCAGCGAGCCGAGGCGCTCATGGCACAGGTCGGCGTGGCGCATCTTGCTGATAACGACATCACGCAAGCTTCTGGTGGTCAGTTGCAACGGGTGGGCATCTGCCGCGCCCTCATCAACAAGCCAGACATTCTGTTTGGCGATGAACCCACTGGAGCGCTCAATTCAAAAGCGGCTGGCGAGATCATGGATTTGCTGACAGATATCAACAAATCCGGCACAACCATCATGCTGGTGACGCATGATGTCAGAGTCGCGGCCAGGACAGAGCGGGTGCTCTTTATGCTCGATGGAAAAATCGTCTCTGAGACCTACCTGGGTAAACCGTCTGCGAATGGGGGAGAGCGAAAAGAAAGAGAAGAGCGCTTATCAAGTTGGCTCACCGAGTTGGGTTTCTAGGTGGATGGAACTTCCCAATTGGTAGACAAGAATCCGTGTCATGCCTGCGAAGGCAGGCATCCACGCCGGGAAAGGCAATGGATTCCCGCCTACACGGGAATGACAGGCAGAAGCTTTTGCCAAATCACAAAGTTCAGTTCGCTTAGCGTGCCACAGAGTAACAGGAAGGTTTTCTAATGGCGTCACAATTTTCTGTAAACGACAATTTACCCTGGAAAACGCGCTTTTTTACCATCTGGGGTGGGCAGGCACTCTCAATTATTGGCAGCCAGCTTGTGCAGTTCGCCCTGATCTGGTATCTGACGGTTCAATCAGGCTCAGCGACTGTGCTGGCAACCGCTTCACTGGTGGGCTTACTACCCAACGTGATCTTGGGCCCTTTCATCGGCACGCTGGTTGACCGTTGGGATCGCCGCCACATCATGCTGATTTCTGACACGGTTATCACGCTGGCGTCTATTAGTCTGGCGGTTTTGTTTGCGCTGGATGCGGTGGAAGTGTGGCATATCTACGTCGTAATGTTTATTCGGGCGCTATTTGGCGCGTTCCACAGCAATGCGATCACGGCTTCAACATCGTTGATGGTGCCAGTTGAACATCTGACCCGTATTCAAGGGGTCAACCAGATGCTCAATGGCGGGCTGAATGTCATCTCAGCGCCGCTGGGGGCGCTGCTGCTCAATGTGCTGCCCATGCAGGGCATTCTAGCGATTGATGTCGTCTCCGCCTTGTTCGCCATCGTACCGCTGCAGTTTATTCGCATTCCCCAACCGGAACGACGCAGCAGCACTGCGGATGCCGGCGCCGTCGAAAATGGCGGTCAGGAAACAGTCTTGCAAGGTGTCAAAGCGGGACTGCGTTATGTGATTGGCTGGCCGGGTCTGTTGATTGTCGGCTTGATGACTGTGGGCATTAACGTCACGATCATCCCTGCTTTTTCGCTCATGCCACTGCTAGTGAAGGAGTTTTTCGGGGGCAGCGCCATCCATCTGGGTTGGGTCGAGTCGGCGATGGGTATTGGCATGTTTGTTGGCGGTGGCGTGCTGGGGGCGTGGGGCGGTTTTAAGCGTAATATCGTGACCTCTATGCTGGGCTTGATGGGCATGGGGCTTGGGACGCTTGTTTTTGCGGTGGCACCTGCGACTGCTTTATGGATGGCAGTCATTGGCGCACTGCTGGTGGGGATTATGACGCCGATGACAATGGGGCCATTCTACGCCATGATACAGACGATTGTTGAACCTGATATGCAGGCTCGGATATTCTCGCTGATGAGTAGTGTCGGCACGGCGATGGTGCCCATCGGCTTTCTGGTTGCCGGGCCGGTAGCCGACCGATTTTCTGTTCAGGTGTGGTTTTTGTTTGGCGGGCTGCTCTGCATTGTCATGGCACTGTGCGGGTTTTTTATCCCGGCGGTGATGCAGATTGAATCGCGAGAAAGTGCCATGGTGCGTGGTGTATCACAGGGTCTAGGTGCATCATGAACATGAAGGCTTGTTATCACATTACCGTAAACGGCCGTCTCGACAAACGCTGGTTACGTTGGTTTGAAGGTCCCACTGTTATGGTTCTCGAGAATGAACAAACATTGATCGTGCTGACAGATGTTGATCAGCCTGGCCTGTTCGGTGTTCTCAATCGGATACGTGATCTGGGATTGGAATTGGTATCGGTATCGGTATCGGTTCAGAAAGATGATTTAAGGAGTTAATCATGCATAAAAGTTACTTTTAAACAACAACGTTGTGGCTATTTATTTTTGGACTGTTCAACCTGTTTGCTTCTGGCCGTTGGACAGTGGCGGTCGCGGCCTGGGTCGCTTCCGCATTTGCTTTGCGCTACCTGTACGTGCATCCCCAACGGCGCAAATTCCTAAATGTCTATCTGGTATTGTGGCTGACGCTCTCCGTTGCCTGGTATGGCGCTACCCCGATTTGGGGTGCGGCCCATTTCATTTTCATGGCTGTCAATGCCCTGATTGGGATGATCCCGTTCTTCGTTGACCGGTGGCTGACGCCCCGGCTGCGGCGCAACGGCCGTCTCCCATTCACCGCCACCTTCACCTTCCCCTTGGCAGCAACGACGTTGGAGTTTCTCTCCAGCAGTGCCAACCCCATCGGCAACTTTGGCGCGGCGGGGTATTCACAGTATGGGATTCCGGTTTTGACGCAGGTAACGGCCGTCACCGGCATGTTGGGCCTCACCTTCCTCATCTCCTGGTTCCCGGCCGTTGTCAACTGGGCCTGGGACAATGGCTTTGAGTGGAGCCGGATTCGGACTGGCGTCGCTGCCTTCGCCGTGACGCTGGCGGTTGTGATGGGCTACGGCATCGTTCGGCTGGCGACAGCCCCAGAGATTGGCTCACTGGAAACTGTGCCGGTGGCTTCCTTCACCATCGTCGAGAATCATGTGGGTGAATTGAATGCGCTGCTGGATGAAGAAGGCATAGCCGGCTATCGGCGTGAAACGCAGGCGGTTCATGCCCAATATTTGGCCATGACGGAAACGGCCGTTGCCGACGGCGCCAAAATCATCCTTTGGCCGGAACTAGCGATCATCGGCGTCGAGGAAGATGTGCAGGCGGTTGTCGCCAGCGGGCAAGCGTTGGCCAACCAGGCGGGTATTTATCTGGCTATTCCGACCTTCACTGCCTTCCCGGAAAGCGACCAAACCTGGGAGAATGTTTTATATGTGGCTGGCCCTGATGGCAGCATCGTCATCGAACACGTCAAGTACGGTGGCAACATTCTGGAAGGGACGGTGAAGGGCAGCGGCGAGATTCAAGCGGTGGAGACGGCATACGGCCGTCTCTCCGGCATCATCTGCTGGGACACCAACTACCCCAACATCGTGCGCCAGGTAGGCGAACAGCAAGCCGACATCCTGCTCTCCCCCGCCAAAGAATGGGACGGCATTAACCCGATGCACGCCGAGATGGCCGTCTTCCGGGCCATCGAGAACGGGGCGGCGGTCATTCGGCAGGCGGATGAAGGGCTGTCGATTGTGGTGGATGGCTACGGCCGTACCCTGGCTAGCGGCGAAGGCTTGGCCGACAGTGGCAACTATATCCTGACCGAGGTTCCCACCAGCAGCCCCACTACGCTCTACCCGGTCATCGGCGATGTGGTCGGCATAGTTTCGACAGTGGGGTTGATTGTACTGGCGGCATACGCTTTGCGAATGGGGCGTCGAAGCAGGCGTGGGCTTTAGGGGAGCAAGATGTATTTTCGGACAGGTTGTCGTTACCGAGGGTACTCTGCGAAATAATGGATAAATCACGTCTTTCCCTGTTCTTCAACCCAATTTGCCTCATGGTTTTCATGGAACTGCAAACGCGCAAGAGAGTCCATACGGCCGTCACTAAGAATAGAACGAAAAAGATCGTGTCCTTGAAATCGTTAGGCTAGCGCAGTGCTGCGGTTAACGTCGCTGCCTGCCCCAGCGTTTTGTAGATCCCTACGAAGACCACGATAAGCTAAAACCAGAGCCGCCGCTCGCCACAAAGCTGAAGACAGCCAATCTATAGCCATCCCTTTTGCGCGGCAATGGCAATGGCCGCTGCCCGCGAATCGACG
>CBDUOF010000029.1:0-22910 GCA_965368765.1 uncultured Anaerolineae bacterium
CGAGCCAATAACCCACAAGTGAAGCTGGTGTTAGAGGCAACAATGGATAATACAGAAGAAGCGCAGGTGAAATTCCGACGGCTATTGCCGCAGGTCACTCTCTTTGCCCCAGATCGGGAAGAAGCGAGTGCAATTACCGGACATTCAGAACCTGAGGCTATGTGTGATGAGTTGTTGGCCTGGGGTGCGCCCTTGGTCGCTATCCGCATGGGTGCCAAAGGGTCGATGGTCAAAGCAAGAAGCGGCGAAGGGTGGATTTTGCCGGCAGTACCCACCGACATTGTCGATGTGACGGGTGCTGGCAATAGCTACTGTGGCGGTTTTGTCACGGGGCTGGGGGATGGTTTGTCTCCCATAGAGTCAGCTTTGCGCGCAGTGGTGAGCGCCAGTTTTGCTCTGGAGCAGTTGGGGGCGCCGGAGTGGGAGGAACGGCCGTCCTTGGAGGCAGCCCGTCGTTTGCAATGGGCCAGGAAAAGAGTCAAAGCATTGAGTCATTGATAAGGTACAGTCCCCATTGCTAACTGCAAAAACGTCAATAATCCGCTTGGTAAACAACCTTAATCTCCGCTTTATGATCGGCTGATTTGTCTGGCCAGGGTTTGGTGTGCTTGGTGGCGAACAGTGTTGTCCAATCGTGGTGGCCCGTATTGAGCTAGGCAATATGCGGCCGATATAGCACCCATAACACCCATTTTAATAGGGTCTTGACCCTGACAATAGCCTACAAGAACGGCACCTGATGAACTGTTGCCTGCTCCGGTGGGATCAACAACGTGGACGTTGGGAACCGGGGGAATGTGGTATAGATTTTCGGGTGTGATGATGTAAGCGCCTGCTGCGCCTGTTCTGAGAAAAACAAGGGGAAGACGCAGGCTTTGCAGATTCGTGATCGCCTCTTCGATTCGGTTGACAGAGAAAAGGGTGAATGTTTCTTGTTGGTTGAGGGAAAAGATGTCGCAATGGTTGAGAACAGTGCGCACCTCAGGCAGCATCTCTGGCGTTGCAACAGTAGCATTCAATTCCCACATCAGCTTAAAGTTGTATTTAGCTTTTAAATCGCTCAACTCTTGCCAAAACTCATGCGCTGTATCCCGAAAAACATAGACCCCAACCGTGTCAGACGAACAATGGTCGCCAACGTCAGCAGCTGATGGCATAAGGCGAAGGTAATGGTCAGCACCAAATATGGGTGTTTCCACCCGGCTGCCATCTTCAAAATAGTGGATCATTGTCTGTGGTGTGTGTTTGTCTTTGATGATTAACCCGCTGGTTGTCAGATTATTGTTGGCAAACCATTCGCCTTGGCTAGCCAAAAAATCTTCTCCGACACCCGTGATAATTTTTACATCATCATGCCAAACCTTGATGCCAGATAAGGCGTATATACCGGCTCCCCCCAGAACTGGATTTTGGGTACTCCCATTCGATAAGACGATATTGTCTATAACGGCCGTTGACACCACAAGGTATTTCATGTTCGCTTAAACAGTTCACTGAGCCGACCTTGCCTCACTTGAACCAGTGCCAGGCCAACAAGCATCAGGAGGATGCCCCCAACCTCATTGCCAGACAAAGTTTCTCCTAAAATAGGTATGGCGATTAGTGCCGTCCAGATCACAGTGGATGCGCCTAAAATACTGGCCTCATATGATCTCAGCGTACGCAAAATATGGTTCCAAACCGTCATGCTAAACGCAATCATCACCAGACCAGCATAAAACAAAATAGCAACATTGGTCGCCCCTGCAATTTTCGGGGGCCAATCAGCCAGAATCCCGACCAGAACCAGCATTCCCCCACCAATGAGCAGGGCGACGGTGGAGATAATATTGTTGCTCAACTGGTTTTTTGTGACGATAGAAAGTTTACGCGTGATATTGTTGGTGTAAGCAATACCCATAATGCCGACCAGGATGAGGAGCACCCCCCGTAGTTCTGAGGGGGGCGGAATTTCTTGGAAAAAGACGCGCAAGCCCAGCAGGGCAACGGCAGCACCGAGAAGTTGAAAAAGGGTGGGCGACTCTTTCAGTATAAATATACTCATACCCATCGTGACAAAACCCACAAAGTTCACCAAATAAGTGTTGGTTGTAGCCTCCAGCAAATCTAGCGAGACCGTCAGGGTGTATCGTGCGAGAAAGAAGTTTAAAAAGCCAATGGTTATTAAATATATCCAGACATTTCTGGGTAAACCCTTAGGAATTCGTTCTTTGCGGATGACAAAGGTGTAAATGGTTAGGCCAACCATGCCCACACCAACGGACATCCAGGCAAACGTGAATGGATCTACATTGGATAGAGCGAGCTTAATGAGCACGGTCCCAAGTGACATGAAGATAAGGATGGTAAGGGTCTGAGCGATAGCTATTATTCGTTCTTTTGTCATGGGTAAGCCCAAGGGTGAGTGGTAATAATATAGAGGTATTTCTAAAAATGGAAACGGCCGTTTGTCTTTTCCAATTCCGCCACCACCTCATCTTTATACGGCACATTAACGCCAGCCCCAAATTTTTGCACGCACGCCGCACCGGTAGCATTGGCAATGGTCAGCATTTTTGGCAGGTCGTACTTTTCTAAATAAGCGAGCATGACAGCGGCTACGACGCTATCACCAGCTCCCGTTAAGTCACGAACAGGTACTTGTAGACCCGGTTGAAAGGCGTTTTCTGTTTCAGTGTGTCCAAGCACGCCTTTTGCCCCCTGTTTAAGCACGACCAACGCTGCCCCAAGTTGGCGAATTTGCTGGGCAAGTTGCTCGGGTGGCAGCGATTTCCCCACGGCAATTTCGGCCTCATCCTGCGTAAGTAAGATGACAGTACATCCGGCAAACATACTATCTCGCCAAGATGCTGGCATTTGCGATATCCACGGCCCAGGGTCATAAAAGATGGGAACATTGGCCTTCCTGGCAATCTCTATCGCGATCAAATTTACATCTGGCCCAATCGAAAAATAGTTCCAGCCATCAATAAAAAGGGCATCCGCTGCTTGGATAATCGATTTCCACCGTTCTGGGAATTTGCCTGCCGGGATTGATAAATCAGCCCGATGACTCACAAAAACATGGTTTCCCGATGGCTCTGACAACACCATTGAAAGGGTTGTAGGTTGACCAGATATCGCCATCATATCGTCCACAGCAATCCCTTCTGCCAGTAGAGGCGCACGCCACAATTCTGCTAGATCATCATCACCAATATTTCCCAGGCTAGTTACTTGCAAGCCCAAGCGGGCTGCACAAAACGCGACATTTGCCATACCCCCTGGCGTAATGAGTCGTGAATCGAACATTTGATGGTCATTCGCCCATATTGGAAACTGCGTGCCACCAAATGACATGTCTATGACCGCATTACCTAAACAGACAATATGATGTTTCATGAGAACCTAAAATGAGTAGTTACTGCCTGATTTTTCCAGCACATCCACTACTTCGTGCTTGTACGGCACATTGACTCCTGCCCCAAATTTTTGTACACAAGCAGCCCCCGTAGCATTGGCTAAAGTAAGCATTTTGAGCAAATCGTGCTCCTCTAAATAAGAAAGCATGACGGATGCCAAAACGCTGTCACCCGCACCAGTTAAATCTTTGACAGTCACCGAAAACCCTGGATGATAAATTGTTTGAGCGGCCGTTTGCCCAATCATACCTTCAGCACCCAGTTTCAAAATCACGAGCTCAGGCCCCATGCTTTGGATACGTTTCGCCATCGCCTCTGGCGGCAAGCTCTCCCCGATGATCATTCCTGCTTCCTCGCTAGTTAACAGGACAACTGTGCTTTGTTCAATCATAGCATCGCGCCATTCTGGGGGCGTATGGGGTATTTCTGGCCCTGGATCATAAAAGACCGGCACATTGGCTGCGTTAGCAATTCTTAACGCTTCCAAATTCGCTTCAGGCCCCATCGATAAATAGCTCCAACCATAGATAAATAGCGCATCAGACGCTTCGATGGCCACCTGCCAGTGGGCTGGGAAAACAAAGGGCACAATTTGAAGCTTGCCCCGATGACCCAGAAAAACATGTTCTCCATTCTCGTCTGAAAAAGCGATGAGTGCTGAAGTCACGCTATTTTCATAGGCCACCATGCCAGATACATCAATACCTTCAGCCACAAGTGGTGCCCGCCACAAATCAGCTATCTTATCGTCGCCAAGGTTGCCAACGACCTGCATTTGCAAGCCGAGGCGAACGGCACAGAGGAGCGTGTTGGCAACGCCACCGGGCGTAATGAGCCGCTTGGTCATAAATTGATGTTCACCAGGTAGAATGGGAAACCGAACGCTGCCAAAACTCATATCGACAACCGCGTTCCCCATGACAAGAACTTTGTGTTTCATGTGCCGTTGATCCTTTGTGTGGCTTCTAAAAACTGTTCGGACAATGGACGTAGCCCAAACTTATTGGCTGCTTCAATCTGTGTGTTGTAGAGGGGTGGAAAGCCATTTACGCCGTGCAAGGTGCCGGCTAATCCGCCGGCGATGGCACCCAACGTATCACAATCACCACCAATATTGATGGCGGACAGTATAGATGCCTCGGGCCCACCCCCTTCGAGGACAAAGGCACCAATGGCGGCCGGCACGATTTCATAGGCCGGCAAATAACTGCCAATCAAATCATAAATATCGCGCCGGATTTCAGCGTGGGTCTTGTTCTGTTGAGCGAGCTGAACGGCCAGTTCAATTCGTTTAGCAATAGAAGGGCAGTAGCCTATTCGGCCACGTGTCGCCCCCAACTCCGCTCCTTCTTTGGCGGCGGCGACAATGTCTACCATATCGGTCACGCCAGCCGCCATGACAGACACGGCGCAGGAGATAGCACAGGCAGCAGAAATAGCGACGTTGGTATTGTGCGTGGGAATACAGCTGATTTCTGTGGCATCGACGGTCGCAGCAATGTCTCCGGGATAGACAAAGCCCATAGGGGCCACACGCATGGCAGAACCGTTGGTCGTCCCTTCGCCGCCACTCTCAAAGGGAGACATGCCAGCGCGCAGCCGCTCAATAGCTCGTCCGGTAGATGGCCCTAAAAAGCCGCGTTCTCGTCCCAATCTAGCCGCTAGTCTGACATCATCATCGGCCCAGCTGATAAATGCGTTGGCAAACGCCTGGACATCCACTTTTCCTGCATCGATGACGGCCTGCACAATGGCCAGAGCCGCGTAGGTGTCGTCAGTGACCTCGCCGGCTGAGAGGTTGTAATGAACAGGGTCAATGGCAGGGTCAGTTGAAGCGTTGATAAAAGTGGTGATTTCGGAGCCATGCACGGCGATAGTTCGTTCGAGGGTGGATAATGCAGGCATCCCCAAGGCATCGCCTGCCGCAATGCCCAACAAACATCCATGAATTCTATCGAGCATATTCATCGTTTTCACGCTCGTAACCCATCCTTTTTAGTGGTTTCGGCGATATCTATCTCCATGCGTTGACCTCCTTAAAATTGATGCCAGCGTGAAATGCGTGTTCCTGAATTTAGAAGGGTATTATAGTCAGCCTGGTGGGCAGGGGCTATGTTTTATTTTATGGTTCACTACCAATCAATGCCTGGCAGTTGGCATTCTTATACGGTTTCCCCTAACTTGATAGATTCAAATAGTTTTATACGCAATAGGCGCCAGGACAAAGCAATCAGGGCAACGACAAAGAGCAATGCAAATAGGCCGTAAATTTGTGCCACAGCTCCCCAAGCAATTTCTACCAAGTATGGTGGGGCTAAAGCACCTACATCATTGCCAACTTGCAGGAAGGGGATAAATTGCTGACTAATCAGCACGCCCAAAGCTGTGCCTAACAGCAAGCCACAGAAGATCAGCAGTACCAATTCCCAAGCGATCAAACGTATCATTTTAGACGTTGAGAGACCAACGGCTCGCAAAATCCCTATTTCAACAGTACGTCGCTGAAGGGAGAAAAGAGCATATAGAAAAAAGCCCAAAACTGTCAGGACGGCCGAGGTGATGAAGCCAACCGATAACAAGCCAAATAATCCCTGACGCTGTGGTTGGCTCTGGGCTGCGGCAACAAGGGGGCGTGCCTCATCCCAAAAGGTGCCAAACAACTGTTGGTCGAGCAATGCCTGACGAAATGATTCTGGTTCAATAACGCCATTGCTTTCTGCCCAAATACGATAAGGGAACTCGCCCCCAGCCACCTCAAAAATATTTGTAAGATTGCCAACAATTAATAAATTCTTCTCGGTGGGATACCAGGTAGGGAAATAGTCGAAGGTACCAACTACAATAGCTTCAAATTCCACATTCCCGCTACCCAGGCTGAGGCTGTAGCGGATGGGGTCGCCTACATGCAATGTACTACTATTGAGTAATGAATTAGGAACAAGAACCCCGGTGGCATGATGACCCAGTGCATTCATAAGCGTACCCAAACGGTAGCGAGAAAAATCCCAACGCCAGAAAGCGACCTGATGAAATTGGGCTGGGTCAACACCCATAAATTGACCAGAAATAGCGCGACCATCTATCTGACTACGCATGTCATAAGTGCCTACACGTGCGGCGTGCTTGATGCCCGGTAGGCGCTCATAGACGCTGACAGGCAAAAATGTGAATAACAATTCATCGGCACTTGCTTGAGGACCGAATCCAATCGGCGCGGGTGGAACAGTCACAAGGTTGATATCTGAGCCTATTTGATAGTAGCTCTGATCATATAGCTGAAGATCAACGGTGCGGGCTAAGGAGGCTGTAAAAACAGCTAAACCAATGGTAAGGACAAGCAAGCCAAGAGGGGTGGTGTAATAACGAGGCGTGCGGGCCAAGTAGCGTACCGCTTGTAACAAGCTAATGCTATTGCTGCGCGCGATGAGCCAGGCGAGCATTTGCATCGTCCAGGGCAGGAAGCGTAAAAAGAGTAGGGTCAAGGCGAAAATGGTTAATGCCGGCAGCAGTAGAAGAAGGGGATTTTGGAATGGGTCTGCAGTCGTCGTCGCGCTGCTTATTTCGTTGCTTAAAGTGAGACTACCTTGCTGACGTAATACGTAGAAGCCATAACTGGCAACGGCCGTTAAAATCAAATCAAGCCAGGCGCGCTGCCACCAGGGAGATGACACGGAGCGTGCCTGCTCTTGTTTATAGGTGATAATGGTATGCCGTGAGGCCACAACGGCGGGAATGACACGGGCGATAAGGGCAAGGAAGACAGCCAGCAGGCCGGCATTGATGGCCTGCCGCGTCAAATTCAGGCGTACAACGGCCGTTCCTGAAAAATCCAGAAAGCTACGAGTCTGTCCCAGCAGTTGTGTCAACCAAAGAGCCGCAATCGTGCCCAGCCCAAAGGCAATTAAACCAAGCAAAGCACCTTCTACAATAGCCATGCTGATGATCTGCCAGGGTGTACCCCCACGACTGCGTATAACTGCAATCTCATTGCGCTGCTGACTGACCGCCATGCCTGCTACCAGACCAATAAAAGCCAGGGCCATCCAAATAGTGGGCACATTAATTGAAAACAAAAGAAGAGAAAGTTCGGCCACCGCAATTCGATAAAAATTCAGATTATTGGTTGGCGCAATAAAAGAGGTCGCTTCTGGAAGGAGAACATCTACTTGCTGCTCGACTCGTGCTGCCCCCGCCACCAATCTATCTACCTGCTCCGTTCCCACATCACTGCCATCCATAACCAGGTACCAGAGCACAAAATTCACTTCATCTCCCAAGGCAGGAGCAATGATATTGGCAAACGTATTTTCTGGCACGAGGAACAAATCATCAAAAGAATCAGGCCCATAAAACCAAAATGGTTCGCTATCATCTCGCGGTTGCCAAATGCCGGCAATTTCAACGATGAAGTTAGGCCCTTCAACCGTTCGCCCCAAATTGAGCATGAGATAGTGTTCGCCCACTTGCCAACCTGTCTCCGCAGCGAAGGTTTGAGAAATTAAAACCTCTATTGGTTCACTGGCGCTGTTGGGAACGGCCGGCAATGTCCCTTCGACAAGCTCAATATGTGTCTCTATGTCTGTTGTCGTTGCCAGACTAGCGAACCCTAAATCGTCATTGCCACTGTAATTAACCTGATCTGTGGGGAACAAACGATAGGTGGCTGTTTCCACATGCTGCACCAAAAAATCAAGGGGCAACCCCAAGGTGCGGGCAGCTTCGTTGCGCAAATAATCATGAGCAGGTTGAATCGTCTCCCATTCGACATCTCCATGCCAAGAACCAATGTACGTGTATATGTAAGACCAGGGGGGGCGGCGATCCTCATTTAGGGTGGCTAGCTGCTCTTCCAGAATACGGAAGTTAACGGCATCTGAATAGAGGGGAACTATCTCCATTAAAACCACAGCGACAGTCAAGCCACAAATCGAGGCTAATGTTATTGTCGGCTGTGTTCGTAACCGTTTTAATGCGACACGCAAGACCGCGGCGATCTGCAGTAAAAAGCGCGTTATCAAGGACCAACCACCATTTGTCCTTCAGAAACACCTGACACGATTTCGATTTGATTCTCGTTTTGTAACCCAATCTTTACATCTATGCGTTTCTGGGATTCCCCTTCTTGCACAACCACAAACAGACGGCCGTTAAACTCACGTATGGCCGCAGGGGGTAACCACAGAACATCATCATGCCTTTCCAGAAGGATGGCGACTTCTATTCGCTCACCGATGCTTAATTCAGCAACTTGCGCTGGATCATCAAAGGATATGCGTACAAACCTATCAGCTTCGTTTCCTTGAGCACCCGTTCCATAGGGGTAGGGTAGCTGACGCACGGTCATGGGGAGACTTGTTTCAGGTCGAGAAGGGATCGTGCCAAAAGCGATCATACCTTCAGAAAGCTCTTGTAGCTCGCGGTCTAACAGAGGAACTTGAACTTCCACCTGATTCAGATCAGAAATAACGAGAACCGTTTCCCCGGCCGCAACGCTGTCACCTTCTGCAAAATTAACGGCCGTCACCGTCCCAGATATGGGGGCTACAAGCGTAGATTGAGCAATCTGGTTCCTGCTTCTGTCTACTTGGAGTTGAGCCTGGGCAACTTGATTAGAGAGAGAGGGATCGAGGACGCTCTCAATTTCACTTAGATTCAGCTGGGCTAATTCTAACTCTCGTCTGAGTACCCCAATAGCCAATAGCTGTTCACCGTTAGGGGTTTCGCCAGCTTCCTCCAGGGCAAAGTCAAGCCGTAGCTGAACTAGCTCTACACCGATTTCGGCCCGACGGAGATTGGTGGCTTTGCTTTCTTGGGCAATCGTTAGTTGCTCTATGGCCAGATTAAGGTCAGATTCGGCCGTTTGTAGCGATTGCTCTAGCGTAGTTTTATCTAGCACAGCGACATTATCACCAGCATTAATTGTTTCGCCTTCTTCTACAAGCAATGTGGCAATGTAACCATCTATCGCAAAACCTAATTGATTTTGATTAACTGATGTAATCCGCCCTGACTTAAACAGTTGGGAAGTCACTGAACCGTACGCCACAATATAAGTCGGTTTTTCTATTGCTATTGCGGTGGGCACCATCGTAGGCTCATTTTCGGGATCTGGGCGTCGCGGTTCTGTGACGGGCTGGAGGGCACAGCCAACGAGGAAAAACAGGAGTAGCAGGATACGAAGCATTTGCAGATTTTAACACATAGACGGTGTTGATACTAAGCAGGTAACGGTTTTTCAGCAGTCAGGAAATAAATGTAAAAGCACCTTTTATTCCTTCCTCACTTTCCTCACTTTTGAATCGCGCCATCATACAAATTCACAATCTCATCCACATATTCATCTACCAAATTGTCATGCGTCGAGCCTAGCACCGTAATCCCTTCTCTTGTGACAATCTGCCGAAAAAGCCCCAGAATAACGCGTGCTGTTTCACTATCAAGCTCCCCAGTCGCCTCATCAGCCAAGATGATTTTGGGCTCAGTCGAGATGGCACGGGCAATTGCCAGCCGTTGCTGCTGCCCGCCAGACATTTCATAGGGACGATGCCCCATCCATTTTTCCAACCCCACAATATTTAAGCAATGTCGCGCTCGCTCACGACGATATTTCCGAGGTATGCGAGCAATCCTTAACATGAATTCAACATTCTCATAAGCCGAAAGGGTAGGCAACAAGCCAAACGATTGGAAGATAAAGCCCACCTGCTCTCGCCGCCATTGGGTGCGTTGTTTGTCGTCCAGATTGGTTAATTCATGCCCAAAAACATGAATTGTTCCCGCTGTTGGCTGATCTAAACCGCCTATGCAGTTGAGAAGCGTTGTTTTGCCACTGCCGGATCGCCCTTTGATAGCTACGAACTGCCCCGCATGGACTTGCAAATCAAGTTGCTTCAACGCCACAATCTTTTTCTCACCTGACCCATAAACACGTTCTAATTTCTTCACCTCAATCGCTAAAGTCATTCTTGCCCTCCACTCCCTGACTTTTTGCGCCACTGGGGCCAACGCCATCGCGTGGATGATGTCGGTGCTGGCTCTGAGGATTTTGGCGCGGGTGTTTCTGCTTGTGGGGTGGCATTGCGCCGTGCGGAACGGATGATAACGCTGTCCTCTTTTAGCTCTAATTTGACACGCCCTTCAATATTTAAGGCTTCACGATACGCTTTGGGTAACTGCAACCGTCCCGCTGAATCAAGCACGGTCAGTTCTTCAAATTGCTCTGTTTCTATTGCAGATGATGTTGCGGCGTCAGTGTTGCGGACGCGTACGGTCTCGCTGGATGTTTTGCCATCACGAATGGAGACAACCCGATCAACCTGGCGGGCAACTTGTGTATCATGACTCACGATTAATGTGGTTAGGTGCAATTGGCGATTCAGATTGCGTAAAGCGTCATAAATGAGCTGGGCTGTAATTGAATCCAGTTCGCCAGTCGGTTCGTCGGCAAGCAAGATGGATGGCTTGTTTGCCAGTGCCACCGCAATGGCAACACGTTGTTGTTCGCCACCAGATAGCGCAGGCAAATAATGATCCATTCGGTCTGCCAACCCAACCATATCGAGCAACGCTTTGGCACGTTCTTGAGCTTGTCGCCCCAAAAAGCCATTTAGCGTCATGGGGAATCTTACATTTTCTATAGCATTCAAATAAGGAATGAGGTTACGCGAGCCTTGTTGCCAGACAAAGCCTACTTCTGTACGCCGATAACGATTGAGGGCGCGGTCGGAAAGTTTGAGCAGGTTGTGATTGTTGACAAGGACTTTGCCAGCAGACGGCCGTAACAAGCCGCCAAGGACGTTGAGCAAGGTCGATTTGCCACTACCACTGGCACCAACGATCCCCACCATTTCGCCTGCTTGAATAGAAAGCTCTAAGCCTTGGAGGGCTAATACTTCAATGTCGCCCGTTTTGAATATTTTGACGAGGCCATCACAGAAAATAAGCGGTTCAGCCATCTTGTGCTGTTTCCCCCAATTTGAGTCAAGTTAGAACGGCTAGCGCCACAAAAAAGTAAACCAACCCAATTGTAAAGTTGGGAGACAGCTTCTCAAGCACCTAGCTACTATTATTAGGTCTGCTTTATTTATGGTTCACCTTTTTGCATCGTGTGCCAATTACTGTTTTAAGATAGTTTGCATGATGTCTGTTAGGGGAGCCATCGTTACTCGATTTTCATTAATAGTAGGTGGCACGATGTCACAACCCCACGCTTTGAAGCGACTGAGTGATGCTTTTGTTTGGGGATGTGACCAAAGGCCGTGATTCATCGAAGGGGCAATCACCAGGCGGTTGCCGGCCCCCAAACCATCGGCAATCATAGTCGTGGCCAGATTGTCTGCCAAGCCTAAGGCGATCTTGTTTAGGGTGTTGAAGGTGCAGGGTGCAACTACCATAATCCCGAAGGGATACCGATCCAAGGGGTTTTGTCGATAGCTGTGAATCCATTGGTTGCCTGGAACCTCCATTAACGGCGCCGGGGCTGTAACCTTTGCCACATTGGGTGTCAGTACTGAATACACGGCAAATTGCTGTGCGACCAAAGCTTGAATCAACTCTGGCGTCCGCACGCAAGTTCCGGCGCCTGTTACAAAGAGAAAAACGGCCGTTTCATCACGCATGTTGTATTTTTCTTTTTAATTGTTGAATAGAAAGGTAGAAGAAGCCGAGGAGCAGACTTAAAATTCCTACTCCTCAGGCTTTCTGTTTTACTAATCCCAAGGATGCGTTCACAAATGACTTGTGATAAAGAAATGCATCCGCAAGGCTTGGCCCTTTACCAAAGTCCAGAGTTAAAAACGGCCACACCTTCAGTGCTTTGTTAGCCTAATTTCTTTAGAAAATTTAGGGTCAAAACCACAAAGCTTCCAGCGCTCTGAGCGATTTTTATTTTCACCAGAATTTTCTTCAAAGAGCACTAAGCCTCAATCTCCGTCATTATTTCCGTCTTGCGAATGTCATTGTTTTTAAGGTAGCCTTCGTTGTTGGTGCGGAAGAAGGGCTCGCCAAGAACATCGGACATATGAGCCGCAAATAGTTCGGTGGCGACCGGGTAAACCATCGGTGTAAATACTTCTGGAACATCACCCACAACGGGCAAAACCCATTGCGCATAGGGTGCCACAACCTGATCCCCCTCGGGGACGATGGCGATAACCTGACGACCAATGTTTTTCATGGGTTCCATCAAGTCACCCACACGCTTATGGCCGCGATAGCCTGGGGAAATAAGGAACGTTGGCGTACCGGATTCGACAGATGAGAAGTATTGCAGATGTGCCCACTCTTCAGACTCTTGCCCCATGGCGTGAACGCCTGCCGACTCGATGACTTTGGCGGCACCAAACATGGCCGTGGCAAAGTTAGGCCCGTCGCCAACAAAGACATGGCTCTTTTCGTTGGCAACGGCTTCGGCGAGCTGACGCGTTTTGTCGTTTACGGCCGTTATCGTCGCCTCAATGGCATCAGCCGTACTCAGCAATGATTGGCGCAGTGTATTTGCCTCATCCTGTGAATAGAGGGCTTTTACCTCACCCAAGCGAATCGCCAAGAGATAGAGGCCCAACAGTGACATTCGATAGGAACGCACCCCCGGTGCAGGAGCGAAATCTGGCGCACTACAGGCCAACACTTTATCAGCTAATTGTCCCATTGGGCTGTCAGGATTACCCACAAGGGCCATCGTTGGCAGGCCACTGTTTTTAAATAACTGTAGCGCTTCCCGCGTGCGCGCAGTCGTGCCAGACGCAGATATGCCAATCACTAAGGGATTATTCGGGAAATGTGACAGCGTGTAGGGGGAGGCATAACGGCCGCCAGTGTTGGCCCGCATCGGCTCTGTCGGAACCTGCGCCAGCTTTTCAAAGGCCAGCTCCGCCGCTACACCCGCCATGTGTGAATCACCACAGCCCGTGATAACGATGCGTTTCACTGATAGACATTCATCATGATCTAGCACCAATCGTACTCGTTGATCCAGTGCCTCAAACTCACTCCGAATTAGGTTGGGTAAACTGTCTACTTGCGCGGCCATTGCATTTCTATTTTCTGTTGTCATGTTATCTCCTAATTTGTTTCTAAAAATTTCTCAACCTCTGCTACCGTCGGCAAATTCCCACGTGAGCCTAATCCCGTGACAGAAATGGCTGCGGCCGCATTGGCAAATGTAAGACATTGTTCTAGGCTTTTTTCTTGTAACGTGGCGCTCAAAAAAGCAGCGTTAAAAGTATCACCGGCGCCAGTTGTATCTTGAACGGCGACAGTGTGACCGGGGATATGGGCTTCGGAAACGGCCGTTACCGCCAATGCCCCCTTCTCTGCTAACGTCACCACCACCATCTCTGGCCCATAAGCCAACAGCTTTCGTGCCGCGTCAATCGTTGCCGCCTCGCCACTGACACGCACAAACCCACGTTCATTAAAAGAGGTGATGTTAACCCAGCGGAGCATCGCCTCCAAATCTTGGGGGTCTATGTTTGAGGTTGATTCAATATCGATCATAACCTTGGTTTGGTTGGCATGAGCAATCTTAGCCATGCGAATAAACCGAGCTGGCTCTGTAGGGAAGGTATGAATGGCTCGCGTTTGGCTAAAGGCTTGTTGTAAATCGTCGTCACTGTAGGTTGGCTTGAAGGTGGGTACCACTATAATCGAGCGTTCACCATCTGGCTCGATAAGAATAACGGTGAAGGGCGTTTCGCCGCTTTCATGTACATGGACAAAGCCAGTATCTACATCAAAATCGGCAAAAGCATCGAGTACTATTTGCCCCTCTGCATCTTTGCCCACGGTTGACAAGGAGGCAACCCGCATACCAAAGCGTGCCGCTGCGCAGGCAAAGTTGGCACAGGGGCCACCTGGCAATCGTCCAACCAAATCACCTATCACCTTTTCGCCATACCCCGGTAAACGCTCAACTTTCATCACAATGTCTAGATCGATGCCGTCGATAGCGATGATGTCAAACGGCCGTTTTGCCAAATCCATTCGTCTACTCCTGCTTCTCTTCAATCAGTTGAACAACCACATCTGCTCGTGCCCTGGCGGTTGCCATCACCGCCGCATCAATCAGCGGCGGCCCAATCTGTCCAATGGCAAACGCGGCGCTAACGCTCGCTTGCGCGGCAGCTTGGCGGACGTCTGCCGTTTCCAGCCAGCCTACCAAAAGACCACCACAAAAAGCATTGCCGGCCCCTGTGACATCTACAACTTGGACGGCTGCAGCTGGCACTTGCCAAAACTCATCCTTTTCTCGTTCATAAACCAAAGCCCCATCCTTCCCTAGGCGGAGGGCAACAACGCGGGGGCCCAGCCGTACCAGAGCGCGTAGTTGCTCTCTAACAGGCTGTTCTCCAACTAACATGGTAGCGCCCAATGCGTCGGGCGAAAAGAGGGTGAAGTAGGGCAAACAACGCTTTAAGGCATCGATCTCCTCAGCCGTGCTGTCATCCCCAACAATGGGCTCAGCACTTAGGAACACACCTGCCGAAGCCAAAGCCTGTGCAAATTTCTCCTCTGGCTCGTCACCACGCCCCAAAAAATGGAGTGCTTTTAGGGTGGGGGGAATCGGTTGAGTAACGGGGATGCTCACGAGTTGCCGAAACCAATCATCAGTGGACACACGAGGGACTTGGGTGCGACGGCCGTCTGCTTCCAACACCTGCCACGCTCGCGGCGTTGGGGAATCGGTTACGACCAATCCGCTGCTGTCAAAACCATGCGGTGTTAGTGAACTGGCTGCAAAATCTGCTCCAACAGCGGCACATATGGTGACATCTTGATGCCACAGACGCATGCCACAGGCAGCATACAAGCCGCCACCACCCAGCGTTCCCATTGCGGTGCGACCGTCGGGATAAATAATATCATCAAGGATAATGCACCAACTTGCGTAGCGACTCATTGCGGAACTGATTTGGGCCGCTGGTAGCCAGCCGCTACTTTTTTGGCGGCCAACGCAATGCTGAGGGCATGGAGCGGCAGCAGTGTAAATAGTGGACTCATGGCATCAGCGACGGTAGGGATAACGATGCCATCTGTGTCCGCTTCAAGTAAATCGGCCGTTTCGGGCGTGGCTAAAACGAGCAACCGACTGCCCCAAGCGCGTACCACCCGGGCTGTATCGCGGCAGCGACTTTCCACAACACTCTGCGGCGAAATTAAAACAACCACATCTTCCGGTTGGACGACCCCAATCCGCAGAGCGTGATGGAACTCTTCCACGGTCAGGGCCGTGCCTGCCTCTTGTGGCCCAGCCGCCAACAAGGCTGATCCATTTTGGGCCATAGCAAAACTAGGGCCACCGCCGACAAAGGTGTAATGATGGCGTTTATCATTAAGCGTTGCCACAAATGCCTCTGCCCAGCTCATACTTTGCTCAAGAACGGCCGTCATTTGCTCAGGAATCGCGTTCAACCGCTCATTTAATTGGGTCGCCTCATCGGCAGTAAGATGTCCCCGTGCTTTGCCAAAGGCAATAGCCACGCTGATCAGGGTGGCTATCGTTGCTGATGTCGTTTGTGCCGGCCAGCCTACTTTGGAGCCTTTCGGGATGAGGGCAATGGGCGGTTTAGCAACAAACGGGTTGCTCTCAGCCGGATTATCGGTAATGCCAACAACCAATGCGCCTGAAGCCAGGGCCAAATCAAGGGCATCCCAGGTTGTCGTAGGGCGACCACTGGAGCTAATGATAAAGTGTGCTGTTTTTTCATCTTCTCCTAAACGGCCGTAAGCTGCATATTCATACGCCTGCAATGGTTCAAACGAAACTCCGGCGTACGTTTCCCAGGCACAACGCACCGCTTGTGCCGCAAACCAAGAATCACCAGAGCCACTAGCCAAAACCTGATTAATCGCTCGCTCCGTCATCTGCTGCGCCAACGCCTCAATTTGTGGGGCCAGTTCCCGCAAGACGCGTGCAATCACGCGCGGCTGGTCCGCCACCTCCTCACGTGTATTGGCAATTGGCATCATTGCCGTGTTATCTGACAAAAGAGTCCTCCTATGATTAGCAACTTATGGTATGTATCTGCTGACCCTTGTAGACCGAAGTCTACCGCTAGAAAAGGAAACCTGCTCAAAGCAGGTTAAACTGATTATCATTGGTTGGATTGATGTTTATGTGGGCTGGTTACTCTATAGATGGCAAGCAAATCACAGAAAGTTCTTTGAAAAACGAAGCGCGATTTCCCCGTGATTTGCTCAAGTAAAAACCAATTTCCCGATCATGCTTATACAAAATTCTTTTTGGTTTTTACGCACCTATGGATAGGTACGTAAAATGTCTAAAAAGAGCGTCCAAAAGCGGTCAGCGTCAACACCAACTGCAACTTCTGCGTTGGGCTTTTCACCCCATGATTCACCTGTATCAGTACGACGACCACGATAATCGCATACGGTCATGCCGTACGTATGCGTGCCTGCCAGCTCAATAGCGACGTGCATCTTTTCAAAGGTTATAATGTCAGGCTCGATGAGCGCCGCTACGGCCAGCGGGTCGTGCATCGACCCGCCTGGCAAACCGTAGAGAATCTTCAAACGCTCACTGTAAAAATCAAGCATATCTGCCACGGCAACGGCCGTACGGCTACCCATCTCTCGAATTTGCTTTCGATAATTTGGTGTGGCGTTGACTTGTCGCGTGACATTCAAGCCGAGCATCTTGATCGGAATGCCGCTCGTAAAGACCACATGGGCCGCCTCAGGATCTGCCCAAATGTTAAACTCGGCCGCAGCAGTCACATTGCCCATTGTGGTCGAACCACCCATTAAGCTGATCGCCGTGACATGATTGACAATATCTGGATAGCGGCGGATGGCGGCGGCAATATTAGTAAGGGGCCCTACCGGAATCAAATGAAAGTTGGGCGTTTCTTTCGCAGTACGATAGATAAAATCGACGGCATGTTCCTCTAAAACAGGAACGTTCGGTTCAGGGATTATGGGACCATCCAGTCCAGTTTTACCGTGAACTCCCGCCCCATCATCTGCCGATTCATCCTCTCTCAGCAAGGGGCCATCGTGACCAACTGCGATAGGAATATGACGTAAATCAGCCAATTCCACAGTATAACGGGCATTTTTGGTTGTGAGGGGCAAAGAGGCGTTGCCAAAAACAGTGGTGATGCCCTTGATCTCCATCGTGCCCGCCCCCAACACGATCGCCATGACATCATCATGGCCGGGGTCGCAATCAATTATCGCCGGAATCACTAAGTGACTTCTCCCGCTGTTAGTCGTTCATGATAAAGTTGCAAAAAGCGTTCACTATCTACATCAATACAGACGTTCACGTTTGGCTCACCAGCACTATGAAGTCGCCAATCAACGGCCGTGAGTCCCATATTAACAGGACTATTCGTTTCGACCTCGATGTGCACCAGTTTCGTTTCAAAGAGGCTGGGGTCAATAACATAAGCCAATGCGGAAGAATCATGGACATAAAGACCTTCTAATCCAGTATTTTCGAGATAGAAGGCCATATAGTATGGCAATATTCGGGAAATAAAGTGGGTGAAGGGGTTAGATGTTCCCAGACTCTCTACATAAGCTGGCGTCATCACCGTTTTACGGGTCACATCCAGTCCAACCATTGTGACGGACCAGGGCGCATTAAAGACGATTTTGGCTGCTTCAGGATCGTTGTGAATGTTGGCCTCGGCAACTCTGGAAGCATTCCCCTTGGCATTGGCAGCTCCACCCATAAGGACAACTTCTTTGACATGTTCCGCAATGAGCGGTTCCAGAGAAACAGCAAGGGCAACATTGGTTAGCGGCCCTAAAGCAACCAGGGTGATTTCACCCGGATTGGCCATGATTGTATCTACGATTAACTGTGCCGCTCGGCGTGGATCAGGCTTGCCTTTAGGCTGGGGATAGTCGATGTCGCCTATGCCATTTTGGCCGTGAACCCGCCAGCCGAAACCAGCATATTTACGTAGCAAAGGTGCTTCTGCACCTCGTGCTACGGGAACGTCAGGTTTCCCTACGAGTTCGACCAAGCGTAGCGCATTTACAGTGCTATTTTTGGTACCCGAGTTGCCAAAAACGGCCGTTAATCCCTCCACCTGCACTTCGGGCGAGCAAAAAGCAAACAGAATTGCCATTGCATCATCTACACCTGGATCGGTGTCAATAAGGACACGCGTAGGTAAGTTAGAATTATTCATGGTAATGCACACTTATTGGATTTCATTAATTAGCGGCTTGGGAACTAGCCCTTGACACCAGTCTGAGCGATACCCTCAGTATAATATTTTTGCAGCATCATAAAGAGGATGATGACCGGTACAGAGGCCAAGGCAGCACCAGCAAACCTGCGGCCCCAATAGGTTGTTCGCTGTGTCTGTGTCAAAGCAAGTGTGACCTGAATGACTTGAATATTTTTATCGCTTACTGCAATGAGAGGCCACAAAAAGAGGTTCCAGACAAATTGAAATTCCAGCAAAGCCATCGTAATTAATCCAGGAATTGACAAGGGCATAATCACATGCCGCAGTATCTGAATATAATTAGCACCATCAATAATGGCTGCTTCATCCAACTCGCGAGGGATTTCCTTAAAAAACTGGATCAAGGCAAAGATTACAAAAGGGCTAGCAAACCAGGGCAATATCATCGCCCAATACGTGTTGGCAAAACCCAATTCTTTGACGACAATAAAAAGTGGGACCAGGGTAACCTGGATAGGCACAAACAACGTAGCAATGACGTAAAGCAGAAGGGCGTTTTTCTTGGGGAAAGGCAATCTTGAAAAGAAGAAAGCCGCCATGGTATTAAAAATTAGACTTGAAATGACAACAGCAGATGAGACGGCAAATGAGTTCCATAAACTTCTTTGAAACTGCAAGCTTTCACTCGCCCCAATCTCATTTAGACCCATGATCGTTTTATAATGATCTAAAGTCCACTCGCCTGGCCTGGGCAAGAAAGTGCTAATCGAAAGAGGAAATAGATTGGCTAATATTTCACTTTCTTGCCGGAAACTGGCCAGAATTGTCCAGATAAAAGGTGTCAGAAAAATGACCACAAGCAAAAAGTATCCTATCCACCTAATAACATCTAAGAGACGAATCGATAGAACCCTTTTAATAAACGCATCGGTTAAAGTTACAGGGGGAGCCGTATTAAATTGTGGATCCGGAGGGTTTTGTGTAGTTTCCAAGTCCAACTCCTATAATTAATGAGCTCTAATAATCAGTGTTCAATAGTCGCATCTGTCCAAAACTTATGATCAACAAAATAATTAACGTTACCATCGATAAAGCGCTGGCATACCCCATATCCTGGAATAAAAATCCTTGCTGATAAATATAATAAACAATAACGTTGGTGGATTCTAACGGTCCACCCTTTGTCATTTGAAAAACAGGGGCAAACAGTTGGAAAGAGAAAGCAACTTGCGTCACCATGACAAACATTAGCACGGGGCGTATCAAGGGCATGGTTACATTCCAGAACCGTTGCCAGGCGGTGGCGCCATCCACAGTGGCGGCTTCATAGTAGACATGTGGGATGCCTTTTAAACCAGCCATCAATATGATCATACTGAAGCCGACATCTTTCCAGATCATCATAACACTCAGGGTAGGCAGGGCACGGTTTTCATTCGATATAAAGCGCATTTTGGGCAAGCCAACCGAGGTTAAAATACTTTGAAACAGTCCTTGATCGGAATGCAACATCAAGGCCCAAATGATAGAGACCACAATGATCGAAGTGACCATAGGAGCCATAATGGCCGAGCGAACAATCGACGAACCGATTGATTGTTTGGTTAAGAAAATGGCAAGAGCCAACGCCAAAGCAACTTGAATTGGGATCTTGAGCAAAATAAATGTAAACGTTACCCGCATAGAGTTCCAGAAAGCGGCATCGCTCGCCATGCGGATATAATGATCCAAACCAATAAAGTCCCGGTAACCACCCAATAAACTATAGTTGTAAAGACTTGATCGGGCAGCTGAAACAATCGGGTAATAGCGGAACAACGTAAAGTTAATTAAAGCCGGCAAAATAAACAGAAAGGCAATGATGTAATTACGTCGGCGCCAGGTAAGAAAACGACGTAATGAAAAGCCTTGAGTTTGAATGGGGACCGTTCTCTGCATAATTTTTCACTCGTCTATTTTTTTAAAAAGGCAAGGTTGAGAGATTGATTCTCAACCTTGCCCTAACTACTTCAACAATAACCCTTGTTTACTCGTTCCAACCTTCGTACTTGGCACAAGCTTGCTCGATGTCTGCTGCAGCCTTTTGTACACGGGCGGCAACATCAAGATCTTCAGCTGAAGCTAAGTCCTGCAAAAGCACAGCCTGCAGTTGCTGATATTCAGTGTAACAAGGAGTTTGGATCCGCGGTTCACCAATTTCTTCCAAACCTTGGGCAAACAAATCTTGCGGATATTCATTATACTCTGGCAACTCATTAATCAGGTCAAAACGGGCGGGCAACTGGCGAATGCTATCGTACCAGATACGAGCACCTTCATGCCCAGTAATGAATTTCACCAGGGCAGCAGCCACATCCTGATGTTCAGAATTCGGGGAAACCCCAAAATGCCAAGACCCAGTGTGACAAAGCTGAGCGCCCCCTTCCATGTAGGGAATGCCAGTAACGCCATAATTGAAGTCCCCATCTGGATACAGACGGTTAATTGTGCCGATGGCGTTGTCTGGGTGGATAACAAAAGCACTCTGCTTTGTGAAGAAGATGTCCGGGATAGGTTCGATTGGGGTAACCGCACGATCACCAAAGTGCATGTCACGATAGGCTTCGTAGCCTGCAACAGCTTCGGGCGTATCAAGATAACCTACAAATGTAAGCGCATCTGGCCCCATGCCTGCAAATGTGGGGGAACCCCGTTCATCAGAGCTACGGCGGATAATGCCTTGCTCGTAGTCGCCTGTCCAGGTGCCCTGACCCCAGCGCATTCCCCAAACCTCTGGAGAACCATCTCCATCTTCATCTGTTTGGGTGGCTTCCCAAGCATCCCATGCTTCCTGAATTGTCCAGCCAGCAACCTCTGCTGGTGGCGAGATGCCAGCGGCATCCGTCATGTCTGAGTTATAGACCATCATGGAGCAACTCTGCATAATCGCCGGGGACATAAATGTCCCAAGGTAAGAACCTTCTTCAATAGTTTGCGGCAAAAACGCAGCTTTTTCCTCTTCGGTGAAATATTCATCCAACGAAATAATGACTTCGTTGTAGGAATAGTGCTTTATGTCTGGTCCATCAGCCTGGAAGAGATCAAAATCTGCGCCAGCGGCAACAGAAGTTTCAATCTTGGGGAACAGCTCTCCAAAAGGCGTTACGTCTAACTCAATGGTTACGTTGGCATATTGTGGCTCTGCAACCTTCCATGCCTCAAATATTTCGTTATAAACTACTGCATCTTCAGGAGCGCAGCAGACGACAAATTTCAGCGTAATAGCCTCTGCGTCACTAGACGAGCTATCATCGCTTTCTGCTGCGGCATCACTGTCACCGCCTGAATCTGCTTCTGGTTCAGCTGTGTCGCCGCCGCAAGCTCCTATTGCCATTGCGATAACAAC
This sequence comes from uncultured Anaerolineae bacterium, assembly GCA_965368765.1. Lineage (GTDB taxonomy): Bacteria > Chloroflexota > Anaerolineae > Promineifilales > Promineifilaceae > Leptofilum. The sequence continues at coordinate 21,954 of CBDUOF010000029.1, forward strand.
AAGTAAGACAGCAAAAAATTTATAAGTATATTGATTTTTCATTCGGGTTCTTCTCCTGCCAGATTTGCTAGATGTCCACGTGGCCTTGCGTTTATGGGTGATGATGTGACGTTTAGCCTCATGGAGACATTCTCTTTATTTATACTCAAAATAGATATCAACCTCTATATTCGTCTCAAAAGAAATCGCTCAAATGATTGACATCAAGGGTGCTGCTCTCTAATTTATCGCTATAACGACCTCCTTCCCCTCGCTTTAGCAGGGCTTAAGGGTGAATATCAAACAAGGACTTGATTCATCAGCGTTAGGGAGTGGGAATAGGATAAGTTTGCAGTTTTACTCCCGCTACTAGCGAACGCCGGTAACCAGTAACATATTAACACTCAATAATTTTCACCATGACACGCCGTTGGCGCGGGCCATCAAAATCATAAAGGAATAAGCCCTGAGAATGGCCTAGCACAAGCTGCCCACCTTCAATAAGGAGGGTTTCGCTGTTGCCGATAAGGGTTGCCTTAATATGACCAGCGGCATCCGCCGGGGTATCAAAAATGTGGTTAAAATCTGTGCGGGTTGGCACCAGTCGCCGAACATCTTCAACAATATCTTGCATCGTTGCTACATCAAGATAGCTATTAATTGTGATGGCTGCCGTTGTGTGAGGAATTACGAGGAAGCAGACGCCTGACTGTATCCCGCTGTTGTGGATAATTTCTTGCAGTTGCTCGGTGATGAGGTTCATACTGTCCCCTTTCGGGGTTACTACGGATATCGTATCGTGCATTAGGAGGGGATTCCTTGTCAGTTGGTCGTGCTTCACGAATGATAATTTTACGAGCTGTCGGGTTTCGACATCAGTATTATTTAAAAATGTTATCTAAGGGGACAGTTACACACAAAATGATTAACTGTAGATAACAAACTATAGCATAGCCCATTTTATCAAGCAAGAAGGTG